>JAXJRL010000014.1:0-25772 GCA_036310635.1 Muribaculaceae bacterium
GCATGGCCCTCAACTATTTCGACGGCGACAAGCAGGAAACCGGCGCCTATGCTTCCGGCGGCTTGGGCGTGACCCTCGCTTCGGGTCGCACATTCTCGTCCCATCTCATCGTGGGCTACACCTTCATCGGCCGCGAACAGTGCTATGTGGGCGACCGCGTGCGCAACTGCCCCGGCATGAGCTATGTGTCCATGCGCATAGGCGTGGACTTCTGACCTTCCTATCTTTCCTCTCTCCCCTCTCCCCTCTCCAGTCTCCACTCATATCACACCTTACAATCCCCGCCAATCCTGACATGAACCTGAAACGCCTTTCCGCTGCCTTTGCCGCCGCCTTGACGGTGGCAACAGCCGCTTTTGCCGCCAACCCCGTTCCGGCCTACATCAACCTCGATGCCAACCAGATAAAGATGAACGATGCCGACTGGTCAAAGCTGTCAGCTCGCCTCAAGGCGCTCCAGAACGGCAAGGACACTGTGGTGCGAGTGCTCCACATCGGCGACTCGCACATCCAGGCCGAATTCGTCACCAATGAGCTGCGCCGTCTGCTCCAGGAGCGCTATGGCAACGCCGGCCGAGGTCTGCTCATGCCCCTCCGCCTGGCTGGCACCAACCAGAGCCACGATTACTCCGCCACCTCCCCGCTCAAGGACTGGACGCAGACCCGCCTCCTCAAATACCCCTGGCCCCTGCGTCCCGGTGTGACGGGTATCGCCGCCGCGCCCCGGCAGAACACCACCGTAACCTGGCGCACCACCGTCCCCGGCCACACCATAGCCAGCGCCAAGCTGCTCAGCTCCAAGGGCAAGACCGACGTGCCCGTAACCAACCCCGCTGACAGCCTTGTGACGCCCGTCGATGCCGAAACCGCCGTCTACGGCCTAATCACCGAGAACGGCCGTCCCGGACTCGTCTACTCAGCCATCGGCAACAACGGCGCCTGCTATAACGACTATTCCCTCGTCGACAGCTTCGCCGCCCAGACCCGCGTGTTCCAGCCCGAGCTCATTGTCCTCTCCATGGGCACAAATGAGGCTTTCTCATATATGACCGACGACGAGATAAAGCGCTCCGCCCACGACCTCATCAACGCCCTCCGCGCCTACCATCCCCAGGCCGAGTTCCTGATGCTCACCCCCATGGAGTGCCAGCGCAACCGCAACCACGGACATCGTCCCCTCAGCCCCTACTACGACATCAACACTCGCAACGAGCGCGTGGTGCGCATGCTCCGCAAGGTCGCTGCCGAGGAAAATGTGCCCCTCTGGGACTTCTATGCTGTGGCCGGCGGCCGCGGCACGTCCGAGAAGTGGCTTGAAGACAAGCTTATGAACAAGGACCGCATACACCTGCTCAAGCCCGGCTACGAGCTGCAGGCGCGTCTGCTCTTCGATGCCCTCGTCAAGGCTCTCTGAACCTCAGCGTCGCGGCCAAAGCCAGAAAAATTCGTTGGTTTTAAGCAAAATTAACACTCTCTGAAGTAATTATTGGCCCCTTTTTGCGTCTAACTTTAAGATATATGGGATAGGTGTGCGCCTGCGGGTGCCTCCATCCCTCATCCCAATCCTAAGCTCCGCAGGTTTCCAACCCCGGGACAGATAATCACAAATTCATCCAATATAAATCCAATTCATTAAGTATGAAGAAATTACTTTTTGGCGCCCTCGCAGCCTTCTCGTTGCTGTTCGCCCTCCCTGCCGTTGCACAGCAACCGCAGATTCCGGCAGCTCCGATTGACTCGGCAGTGCGCATAGGCAAGCTCGACAACGGACTTACCTACTACATCCGTCACAACGAAACCCCCAAGGGTCAGGCCGACTTCTTTATCGCCCAGAAGGTGGGTTCAATCCTTGAGAACGACAGCCAGCGCGGCCTGGCTCACTTCCTGGAGCACATGTGCTTCAACGGCACCAAGAACTTCCCCGGCAACCAGCTCATCGACTGGCTCGAGGCCCAGGGCGTGAAGTTCGGCCAGAACCTCAACGCCTACACCTCCATCGACGAGACCGTCTACAACATCTCCTCTGTTCCCGTTCAGCGCACAGGCGTGATTGATTCATGCCTGCTCATCCTCCATGACTGGGCCGACGACCTTCTGCTCGACCCCGAGGAAATCGAAAAGGAGCGCGGCGTGATCCACCAGGAGTGGCGCCGTTCCATGCAGGGTCAGATGCGCGTCCTGGAGCAGCTCCTCCCCAAGATTTATCCCAACAACCGCTACGGCGAGCGTCTGCCCATCGGCACCATGGAGGTTGTGGACAACTTCGCTCCCCAGGTGCTCCGTGATTACTACGAGGCATGGTACCGTCCCGACCAGCAGGGCGTCATCGTTGTGGGCGACATTGACCCCGACTACATCGAGGCCAAGATCAAGGAAATCTTCTCGCCCATCAAGATGCCCGAAAACGCCAAGGTACGCGAGTACTTCGCCGTTGAGGACACCCCCGGCACCATCTACGCCATCGGCAAGGACAAGGAAATCTCCGTAGCCGTTGTCGACCTCATGTTCAAGCTCAAAGAGCAGCTCCTGCCCCGCGAGCTCCGCGGCTCCGTTGCCTCATTCGGCATCAACTACATCCGCTACATGATCACCAACATGCTCAACCAGCGTCTCTCCGACATGGCCAAGAAGCCTGACTGCCCCTTCGCACAGGCCCGTGTAAGCCTCGGCGACTTCTTCGTGTCGTCAACCAAGGACGCCTTCGACCTCGAGGTGGTAGGCAAGGGCAATGACGTGCGTCCCGCTCTCCAGGCCGCATACCGCGAGATGCTCCGCGCCGTCCGCGGCGGTTTCACCGTCTCCGAGTATGACCGCGCCAAGAACGAGTACATCTCCATGCTCGAGAAGAGCTACGACCAGCGCAACGGCCGCGACAATTCCTCTTACGCCCGCGAGTACGCCGCCCACTTCACCAAGGGCGACGCCATCCCCGGCATCAAGTTCGAGCTCGACATGGCCAAGCAGATTTCGCAGGCTGTGCCCGTGAGCGCCATCAACCAGATGCTGCCCCAGCTCATCGGCCCCGACAACCGCGTGCTCATGGCTCTCCTGCCCGAGACCGACTCGTTCTACGTTCCCACCGAGGCTGAATTCGCCGCTGTCATTTCAGGCGTAGAGGCCGAGGAAATCGAGCCCTTCAAGGAAGACGTAAAGGCTGAGCCCTTCATCGCCCAGCTTCCCAAGGCCGTTGAGCCCCGCATCACCGACAACGCCCAGTGGAAAGCCAAAGAGCTCATCTACCCCAACGGCGCAAAGGTTATCGTGAAGTCCACCAAGTTCAAGGACAACGAAATCACCTTCGGCGCACTCGCCAAGGGCGGTCTGTCAGCCTTCAACTCCGACGCTGCCACCGTCAAGATTCTCCCCTATGCAATGGGCTTGGCAGCCGGCTACGGCACCTACAACAGCTCTGACGTTGAGAAGTACCTCTCCGGTAAGCAGACCTCGCTTGACCTCGAGGCATCCGAGTACAGCCGCGAAATGTCAGGCACCACCACTCCCAAGAATGTCAAGACTCTGATGGAGCTCATCTATCAGTCATTCGCCGACTTCCAGATTGCCGAGGACGACTTCGCCGGCATGCAGGCCAGACTCTCTTCCAGCCTCGCCAACCAGGAGAAGACCCCCAACTACCGCTTCGGCAAGGGTCTCTACGGCATCCTCGCCAAGGCTCCCTCGCGCCAGCCCCTCACCTCGGCCGACGTCACCGCCGCCAGCCGTGAGGAAGCGCTTGCCATCATCTCGCAGCTCTTCTCCAACCCCGGCGACTTCACCTTCGTGTTCGTTGGTGACATCGACTTCGAAACTTTCGTTCCCCTCTGCAACCAGTACATCGGCTCCCTCTCCGCTCCCCGCATCGCAGGCGTGCCCTACAAGGTCAATCCCGACTTCGAGTACACCACCGGCGCTACCAACGTAAACGAGAAGATGGACATGCAGACCCCCCAGACCTGGGTTGCAATCACTGCCAACGCAAAGATTCCTTACTCGCCCAAGGCTCGCGTAGAGGCTTCGATCGCCGGCCAGATCCTCTCGAACCGTCTGCTCAAGAAAATCCGCGAGGAGATGGGTGCCGTTTACTCTATCGGTGCTTCAGCCCAGCTTGACCGCCTCCGCGACCAGAACTTCATCCTCCTCATTCCCTTCCCCATGAAGCCGGAACTGAAGGATCAGGTGCTCGTTGAGATCAAGTCCATGCTCAACGGCATGTCCGAGAAGGTCAACGACGACGAAATCAACCCCATCAAGGAGTTCATGCTCAAGGAAGCCGCTTCGGCCAAGGACAAGAACGACAAGTGGCTCGGCGCCATCCTCGGCACTGCCATGAACGGCGTTGACACCTTCAACGGCTCAGCCGAGGTGATTAACTCTGTTACCGCCGCCGACATCCAGAACCTCGTCAAGGAAGTTCTCAACCAGAACAACTACCGCGTTTACGTTCTCGATCCCGAGAACCCCGTTCCCACTGAAACCAACAAGAAGTAAGTCAGAACATCGCTCACTGATATAAAGCCAAAGGCCGCCCGGATTCAGTTCCGGGCGGCCTTTGTTGTAGATGTGCCTGTATGTTATCGCGGCGTGTTGTAGAAGGCGAGGATGCGGGCTCGCAGCAGGGTTTCGTAGCGGGCCTGAATCAGTTCGGCGCGGCTGCGGAACCATGCGTTCTTGCTCTGCTCGAACTCTGTGGCGGTGGCTCGTCCGTAGTTGTACTTGTCCTGCATGGCCTCGAAAGCCGCCTTAGCGGCGCGTTCCGCCACCAGACCTGCCTGCCACTTGGCCTGCGCCGAGCGGGCGCGCGTGTGGGCCTGGACAATGTTGTTGTAGAGTCGGGTGCGGGTGTCGTCGGCCTGGAGCTGTGCGGCGAGCACCGAAGCTTTGGCGCGGCGCACATTGTTGCGGGTACTGAAGGCGTCGAAAATGGGCACTGAAAGGGTGAAGCCTATGCTCTTGCTGAAGTTGTCGCGCATCTGGCGTGAGAACGACGGATTGTCCATGCCGCCCACGTGGTAATAGGAGCCGCCCAGGCTCGCGTTCATTGAAAGCGTGGGCAGATATCCGCTTCGGCTGAGCTTCACATTGCTCTCGGCGGCCTGAATGGCGGTGTTGGCGGCACGCATGCCGTAGTTGTAGGCCATGGCGTTGCCGAACACTTCGTCGACAGAGGGCAGGGGAGCCATGCCGTCGGCTATGCTGTCCACATCGAAATCCGGGTCATAAACAAGCTGAAGAGTCTGCATCAGGTCAACCTTGGCCAGCTGCAGGTCGTTCTCGGCATTGACAACCGACAGCCGGTCGGCTGCCAGTTGCGACTCTGCTTCGAGCACGTCGAGTTCGGCAATTTTGCCTGCTTCCAGGAGCTGGCGACGTCGGTCCAGCTCCATCTCCGACAGGGCGGCCTGGCTGCTGTTCACGGCCAGCATCTCGCGGCTGTAGAGTATCTGAAGGTACTTGGCGATGATGGAGAGGGTGATGTCGTCCTTGGCGGCCTCCACCTGCAGAAGGGCCTCGGCAAGGTTCACCTTGGCATAGTCCAGACGTCGCACGCCGGCCAGGCCCTGGAATATGGGCAGGTTTACGCCTGCCTGCCAGCCAAACGAGCTGGTGTTGCGGTTGGCATAGGTGTTCTCCGAGGTAAGGCCGCGACCGAAGTCGAAGCTCTGCGAGGCACCGGCGCTGACGGTGGGCAGGAAGCGGTCCTTGGCTTCGGTCACGCCGTATTCGGCGTTGAGCTTCTCCACCTGTCGCTGCCTGACGCTGATGTTGTTGGCATGGGCGTAGGCTATGCAGCTGTCCAGGCTCCAGGTATAGGCTCCGGCATTGACAGCCGTGGCGGCGGCTATTGCCGCTGCTATAATCATGTGTTTTCGCATAATGTGTTTCGGTTTGGATTAGTCTTTGATGATGTCGCCGCGGAGTCGGTCTTTCTTGTCCACTCCTTTTTTCACCTCAATGTTTATGCCATCGCTGATTCCTGTAACAATGGCTGTGCGTTTCCACTGCTGGGCAGGCACCGAATCAGTCAGCACATAGACAAATGTACTGTCGCCGTTGAATTCCACCACGCCCTCGGGTACTGTCAGCACGCCTTTGGCGCCATCCAGGGCCACCGTGGCATTGGCGCTGTATCCGGCGCGTATGCCTCCGGCAGGCAGTTTGCCGAGCGCGGCCTTGATTTCGAAAGTGTTGGCGCCGTTGGCCTCGCTGCCCTTGGGCGAGATGTATTCTATGACGGCCTCGGGGTGCTGGTCGGGAACGGCGCCTATCTCTATCTTCATGGGCTGGCCCACGCGCAGCAGTCCCACTTCGGTTTCGTCAACGTTGCCGCGGAAAATCAGGTTGTTCATGTCGGCGATGGTGGCGATGGTGGTGCCGTCGTTGAAGGTGTTGCTCTGTATCACCGAGCTGCCCACTTTGACGGGCACATCGAGCACCAGGCCCGAGATGGTGGCGCGCACCTGGGTGTTGCTCTCCCGGGCGTTGAGGCTCGACACGCCTTCGCGCACCACGCGCATAGCGTCGATGGCTCCCTCCAGCTCTTTCTTGGCCTGGAGCCAGGCCGCCTCGGTTCCTTCGTACTCCTCGCGCGAAATCACCTTCTTGCCGTACAGCAGTTTGTTGCGCTCATGTTTTTGACGAGCGTTCTCCAGGCTGATGCGGGCCACGTCCACGCGGTTCTGCGCCGATGACAGCTGCGCGGCCTCTGGAATCACCTTGATGGTGGCTATCACGTCGCCCTCCTTCACCATGTCGCCGGCCTCGACGTTAATCTTGGTGATGATGCCTGAGATCTGGGGCTTGATTTCGATCTCGTCGCGCGGCTCTATCTTGCCGGTGAGCACGGTGGTGCGTTCCAGATTCTCCACTTTGGGGCTGACGGTGGCGTAGCGCACGGCTTTCGACTTAGAGTTGATGTAAAGATACACGAATGTGCCGGCGAAAATGAGGGCTACGAGTACAAACGCGCTGATTTTTAGGAATTTTTTCATATGCTGTGTCTGTTTTTGTTTTTTTGTAAAGTCACTTGCCGCGCATGGCCTCGACTGGCTTGATGCGCATGGCCTTGATGGCGGGGATGAGGCCCGCGGCGGTGCCCAGCACCAGGAATGTTGCCAGGATGGTCACCGAGCTGCCGAATGTGAGCTGGAAGCCTGCCGAACCCAGTTCGGGGCTGTAGCTCTGGCTGTCAAGCACGGCCAGCACATGCGCTGCGAACACTATGCCCGCCGTGCCGGCAACTACGGTCAGGACCATGCTCTCCGAGAGAATCTGGATGATGATGTCGCGGGGCTTGGCACCGATGGCGCGGCGTATGCCTATCTCGTTGGTGCGTTCGCGCACTATCACCCACATGATGTTGCCCACGCCGATGATGCCGGCTATCAGGGTGCCAATGCCCACGAACAGCGCCAGCAGGTCTATGCCGGTGAACACATTGCCCACCATGTTGAACACCTCGGAGATGTCCATGAACATGAATGCCTTCTCGTCGTCGGGATGGATGGGGTGGGAGGCGCGCACCACTCGGCGCAGGTCGTTGAACACATCGCGCGGCGTGTATCCGTCCTTGGCCGTGTATATCAGGAAATCAATCTTGTTGTTGGTGTTGTAGGCCGATGCCATGGTGGTGATGGGCATGTACATAGAGTCGTCCACGCGGTTCATGATCGAGCCCTCGCCCTTCTGGCTTGCCACGCCTACCACCTGGTAGTATATGTTGTTGGCGTTCACATATTTGCCTATGGCTTTCTCAGGGTCTGAGCCGAACAGTTCATTGGCAATGTTAAGCCCCATCACCACGTTTTTAGCTTTCAGGTTAACGTCGCTGGCGTTGAGGAGGCGGCCGGCGATGAGGTTGGGCTCCTGGATTTGCCACAGGTCGGCGTTGGCGCCAATCATTGATGCAGACTTGGACTTGGAGCCGTAGGCGATGCTGCTGTAGCGTCCCACCAGCGGCGAGTATTTGTCCAAAGCTTTCGACGTTGCAGCCAGGTGCTGCGCGTCGGTCATTGTCAGCTGCCACTTCATGCCCTTGTTGTATCCGTGATAGGGCATGGATGTTACGTTGGCGGTCACGGCGCCGAGGTTGGTTGACGGCAGGCTTGAGAAGTTGCGCATCATGGTGCCCTCCAGTCCGGTGGCGCCGCCGTGGAGCATAGCCAGCATGGCGGTTCCCCAGAATATGCCGAAGGCCGTCAGGAAGGTGCGCGTCTTGTTGCGCGACAGGGTGGCGAATATCTCGTGCCAGCTGTCAGAGTCGAACAGTGTTGTCTTCATAGTGTGTGTTATTCGTCGCGCAGGGCCTCCACGGGTCGCACTTTGGTGGCTTTCAGTGCCGGAGCCAGTCCTGCCAGCGCCCCCACCACTATCAGCAGCAGCGTCACCTCCATGGCTATGCTCAGGTCAATGGTGGGATTTTTCATGAAGTCGCTCTTGCCGAACAGCGCATTGATGATCTCGGTCACGCCCATGCCAGTGAACACGCCTATGTAGCCGAACAGGGCCGTGATGGCTACACTCTCGGCAATCACCTGGCCCAGGATGCTGCGTGGTTTGGCGCCGATGGCACGGCGCACGCCTATCTCGTGGGTGCGCTCGCGCACGCTCACAAACATGATGTTGCTCACGCCGATAATGCCCGACAGCAGTGTGAGCAGACCGATGGCCCAGATGGCGTAGGTGAGGATCTGCTGGCCTGTCTGCTGCGACAGGTAGCTCTCGAAACGGTTCCAGACGCTCACCGCCGACTGGTCCTCGGGGGCGAAACTGTGGTCGCCGGCAAGGACCTGTCGCACATCCGTTTCAGCCTTTTGCGCCTCCTCGATGGTGTTGATGGGGCTGAGCATCACATTGAGGGCGTCGATTTTGTCGCCGTCCGATTTCACTGCCATCAGTGTGCTGAACGGCACATAGGATGTGCGGCGCCAGTTGTGGCTGTACACGCCCACCACCGTCCAACTCAGGCCCATCGACTCCACTTTCTGGCCCACGGCTTTCGACGCGTCGCCGAAGAGTATCTTGGCATTCTCGTCGTTGATAACCATGGTTTTGCGCTTCTGCTTGATGTCGAGAGGGTTGATGTAGCGGCCATAGAGTATGTCGGCGCGCTCAAAGCTGCGGAACTCGGGATAGACGCCCGATATGCCGCCGGTTATGAACTCGCGCATGGTCTGCACCACGGCGGTGTCCACGCTGATGATGGCCACGGAGTTGCTCACATCGGCCGATGCGCCGGCAGTTGACGCTATGTCCTTGGCGTTGAGTTGGATATAGCGCCCCTCTTTGTATCCCTTGTGGGGTAGGGTGGTCACGCCGCTGTACACAGTAATCGAGCGCGAGCTCTCCAGGTCGAAGTTGGCGTTGGCGGCATTGAACACTCCGCGTCCCACACCCAGCAGCACGATGAGCATGAATATGCCCCATGCCACGGCTATTCCCGTCAGGGCTGTGCGCAGCTTGTTGTGGCTCAGCGTCTGGCCTATTTCGCGAATGAGGTCGAGCATCACACTGTCAGGTTTTGGCTGGCTATGCGGCCGTCCACTATGTTGATCACGCGGTTGGTCTGGCGGGCCACGCCGGGATCGTGGGTCACTATTATTATGGTCATGCCGTCGGCATTAAGCTGGCGGAACACCTGCATCACCTCGTGCGAGGTGGTGCTGTCCAGAGCGCCCGTGGGCTCGTCGGCAAGGATTATGGACGGATTGGTGATGATGGCGCGTGCAATGGCCACACGCTGTTTCTGGCCGCCCGACAGTTCGCCCGGCAGATGGTGGGCGCGGTCGGCAAGGCCCATGCGCTCAAGCTGTTCCATGGCCATGGCATTGCGTTTGCGGCGTCCCACGCCCTGGTAGTAGAGCGGCAGAGCCACGTTCTCGAGCGCGTTCTTGTAGCTGATCAGGTTGAACGACTGGAACACGAAGCCTATCAGACGGTTGCGTAGCTCGGCGGCGCGGTTCTCGCTCAGATTGCGTATCTCTATGCCGTCAAGCACATAGCGTCCCGAGTCGAAGCTGTCAAGGATGCCGAGCACATTGAGCAGCGTGGACTTGCCCGAGCCGGATGCGCCCATGATGGAGGTGAGCTCGCCGCGTTCTATCTCCAGATTTATGTCCTTGAGGACGTGGAGGGGCACGGCGCCGGGGTAGGTCTTGTTGATGTCAGTCAGTTGTATGATCATATATATGCTTGATGGTCAGAATGTTGCTGTGTTTTCATCTTCGGGCGAGCTCTCAAACTCGGCCAGCAGCTCCTTGACCTGGCGGTTGCTCTTGATTTCCAGGCGTATGCCTATCACGCCGCCAACCACTGCGCCGCAAATGGCGCCCCACAGTCCGGCGGGGCCTGTCAGTTTCCAGAACTCGTAGGAGAGCTCAGCCACGATGGGGATGCACAGCGCCCATCCCAGCACCTGAAGGCGCAGAAGCCAGCGCTTGATCTGCGCAATGCGCCGGACGGCTTCAACTATGGGCATGTCCACATAGTCGGCAAAACGCAACCTGTGCGACACTGCAATGTTGAGCACGCCCATCAGCAGACCGAAAAGACCGTAGACCACTGCAAACCAGGGTTTCACACCCATGTCTTCGAGCATGATGGCCAGGAGTGGAAGGCCCACTGTGCCGAGTATGCCCAGGCGCATGTGGCGTCGGCTTATGCGTTCCAGCAGTCCGGCAGTGCGTTTTTTGCGCAGTCGCTCGAGCATGGCGAGGTGCTCGTCGGCCCGGTTGGTTTTGCCCGACAGTTTCTGCCAGTTGTTCTGTAGTTGTTCAAGGTTGTCTATATCCATTGTGTTGATTTTTTTATCATAGGTCAGTTTCCGACATGTCCTTGATTTTGGCGCGGATGCGGTGCAGGCGTGTGCCCACGTTCTGGCGTGAGATGCCGGCCACCTCGGCTATCTCGTCGTATGAGTACGAGTCGAGCCACATCATTATCAGCGCTTTTTCGAATGTGTCGAGGCGGCGTATCACACCGTAGAGCACACGCAGTTGCTCGCGGTGCTCGGTGTCGTCGCCGGCCACGGTCTGCAGAGCTTCCTCTATGTCGGAGTGGTTGCTGTGGCGCTTGTTGAGGCGCAGCCACGAGATGCAGCTGTTGACGGTGGCACGATAAATCCAGGTGGAGATTTTGGCATCGCCGCGGAAGGAGTCGAGCCCCTGCCACAGGCGCACCATGGTTTCTTGGTACAGGTCGTTGAAGTCGTCGGAGTTTTGCGAATACATGAAGCAGACACGGCGCACCAGGTCGTCGTACTGACCCAGTAGCTCCAGAAACTTGTTCTCTTTGCTGCTCTTGTTTTGCATAACACTTATTTGACGCAGGCCGTGGCCGAAAAATTACATCCCGAGGTCAAAAAAATGCGATTTCAAGGTGAAAAAACACGTTTTCATCCCCTTACCGCCCAAAGCGGGTGGCGCAAGACATCGCTTCCGCCACCGGACGGTCCCAATAAATCACTGACAATTAGCAGTTAATAACGATGTGGCGAAGCCAATATCCTCACTCCTGCATCAGGCCGAGTGCCACGGAGCGGCCCACCAGGTCGCCCACTATGTTGCCGGGACGTGCGGGGTCTTCCTGCCGGCCGTTCACGCTGACGGTGGGAGTTGACACCATGCCTTCACTTGCTGCGTCGCGCAGGAACGGATATGCCCTACCGTGCCACACCGATTCCGGAGACGGCTGTGCCGACAGTCGGTAGTAGGCATAGCAGAGCGAGGCCAGGTAGTTGATCGCAACAGGCATGTGGGCGGCATTGTGCTCGTCGTGCGGCATGTCGGCGGCAAGGGTCTGGAGCGACATCAGCGCTATGACCGTCAGCGCCAGGATGGCGAGGGCATTCTGGCCGGTGCGGTCGTCGAGCGTGGGTGGCAGCATCAGCGCCACGGCCACGGAGTAGGCGTCGGCGTAGGCTCCGGCGCGGAAAAGCAGGTCGGCATGGCACACTCCGCATGCCATCATTTGAGTCAGCTCGGCATCGCGCGGCGCATTCTCGTTGCGGAGCTTCGACCAGCGGCTGTCGGCGGCGGCGAGCATTTCGCCCGACATGCGCACGGCTGTAGCCAGCCCGTCGGGAGTGTCGGCCATGGCGTAGGCCTCGTCGGTTTCGGGTGTGTGGAGTATCTGGTCCTGTGTGCTCATTCTGTTTCCTGCGTTTTCAGAGTTTCGGGTGCGGTCGCTTCTGCGGCCTCGGGCTTGGCTTCAGCAGTGCAGTCGGAGGCCTCGGCGGTATCGGCTTCGGCGTCAGGTTCGGGCTCGGCTTTTTTCAGAAAGTCAACCACCGGCGAGTCGCTCATCAGCTCATCCATCTCCGGCGGAATGACGAATATGTCGTCCGGATCCTTGGGACGTATCGGGCCGAACCACTGGAACTTGGGCAGCAGGAGCATGGAGCGCTTGGCCAGATAGAGCGGCGTGGCTACTCCTGATGACTCGGGCCACATTTTCATGCGGTCGATGTTGTTGCGGCTCATCCATGCTGTTAAGAACGACGACTGCACGGTCACCATCTTGTTGATGGTGGAGTCGCTCTCCTCGGGGTAGAAGATGGCCTCGACGGAGCCGCTCACATCCAGCTGGCGCATCTCGCCGCCGTCAAAGTATGCCGTCATTGATTTGCCTGTCAGCTGGTTGTAGAAATCATCCTCGATGTGCTGTGCCACGAAAGCGAAGTCGGGGAGGTCGGCGCGGTCAACGGTCGAGTCGTTGAGATGCACCTGGATGAGGTTGCCGAACACCTGGCGCTCCTCGCTCCAGACAATGGGGTGGTAGTGCATGAACAGGGTGGAGTCGCGCTCCACGAGGGCCATGGAGTCGCACACGCCCTGCATGTCGCTGCGGAAGAAACGCACGCGTGGCCACGAGTTGACCACGTGGGTGGTGTCGGGCACCATCACTGTCAGCGTGTCCTGCTTCTGTTCCACCGAGTCGATGCGGAGCACTGAGGTGATGTATCGTCCGTGCATGTACAGAGTGTCGCCGCGCGAGTACTCCATTGCCAGGGCGCGTCCGGTTACAAATGCGCTGTCAATAAGTTCATTGTAGAATCCGTAGTCGCCGCGCAGAGTGGACTGGCGCGCGGAGTCGACTATGGCCATGTTGCCGAATGCTTCGCCCAGGCCGGTCTTGCGGTCGTAGAAGAGGGTGTCGCCCTCGAGGGTGGTGCCGCGGTTGGTCTTCACCAGCGAGTGCTGGAACAGGTTGGCCACGTCGGTCACGGTGTTGTATGTGCCCTCGGTGGAGACAATGTTGCCCTGCGGGTTCACTATCTCCGTGGGCGAGAAGAACTCGGCCACGTGGGTGGTGGTGTTATAATATAATGTGTCGGTGAAGATGTTCAGCGTGTCCTTTTCGCTGAGCGATGTCAGGTGCACGTTCTGGAAGAAGTTGGCGTCCTTGGTGCCGGGAATGTACTCGCCCTGGTCGGAGGTGAGGCGGTTTTTCTTGTCGGTGAGCACACCGCCGGTGTTGTAGTAGCCGATGTCGAGGAGCATGTCGTAGGTGAACACATCGGTTTCGAGCTTCACATCGCGGTTGATCATGCGCACGGGGCGCGTGGGCTGGTAGCCGTAAAGGTAGGCTATCTCCTGCGGACCGTCGTAGTTGAGCTCGTCGGCGTAGATGAACAGGGTGTCGCCCTGCTCCATGCGCACGTTGCCGAAGGCGTCGAACGAGTTGGTCTCGGGTGAGTAGAATGCCGAGTCGCAGTACATCAGCATGGGGCCTTTTGAGAATTTCACCGAGCCGGACACGCGCATGAACGAGTCGGTCATCTCCTTGTAGAGTTTGTCGGCTTTCTCCAGAATCACGCGGTTGCCGGCGGCGCGGCTGGCGTTGGGAATGGTGGGCACGGCGCGCAGGCGCGGAATGCCCATGTGCTGGGCCCGGGCGCGGGCGTGGGAGTTGGGCTTCTGCGGGGCTGTGAGAGCCGGAAGCACAAGCGGAGTGAGCAAAAAAGCCAACACCGCCATGATTGTCAAGCGGTGTCGGCATATACTGTTTTGATTCCTACCCATTACGGTCGGTGTTCAGTGTTCGTTTGTTTTGAGATTGGTGCGTGGGGTGGGGCATCAGTTGGTCTTGATCCAGCCTTTGTGCTGGAAATCGCAGCCGCGCCAGCCGTCCTCAATCCTCACGTATGTGTCGTTGATTTTGTCTTCGAGCCACTTGCTCAGGATTTTCTGCTTCTGGGCCTCCTCGTAGAGGGCGGTGATGAGCTGGTAGTCGTCGGCGAGGGTGGCGCGGTGGGGCTCTATGCGCGCTGTCAGCTTGACCAGGGCCACGATGTCGCGGTTGCGCTTGGGGTCCTTCATGATGAAAGGTTTGGACACTTCGCCCACCTCCATGTTGGCCACCTGCATGGCTATCTCCTGGGGCAGCTCCGACATCTGGAAGCGTGTGGTGCCGGTCTGCTGGTTGACCATCACGCCGCGGCTGTTGCGGGTGTCCTTGTCCTGCGACACCACCTGGGCGGCGTCCTCAAAGGGTATCTTCTTATGCTCCACTATGTCCTGGCGCAGCGAGTCCAGACGCACGGTGGCGTCGGTCAGGTCCTTGTCCGACACTTTGGGCTGGAGCAGGATGTGGCGGGTGTTGATGCGGTCGCCGCGCTTCTCCACCAGCTGGATGATGTGGTAGCCGTACTCGGTCTCCACTATCTTCGAAATCTTTTTGGGGTCGTTCAGGTTGAAGGCCACAGCCGCGTATTCGGGCACCAGTTGGCCGCGTCCCATGAATCCGGTTTCGCCGCCGCGGGCAGCTGTGCCGGCGTCCTCGCTGTAGAGGATGGCCAGGGTGGAGAATTCGCTCTCGCCGCGGTTGATGCGGTCGGTGTAGTCGCGCAGACGGGCCTTGATGTCATCAATCTCCTGACGCGGAATCAGCGGGTTGATGGTGATGATCTGTGTCTCGACCATCAGGGGCACGAAGGGGATGGAGTCCTTGGGCAGCTGGTCGAAGTATTTGCGCACGTCTGAAGGTGTGGTCTTGATGTTCTTGGTCAGATTCTGCTGCACAGTCTGCACGCGGTAGCGGTTGCGCACGTTCTCGGCGTAGTATTCGCGTATTTCGGGCATTGCCTTGCGGAAGTATTCCTCCACCTTCTCCTTTGAGCCGAGGCTGTTGATGAGGAAGTTGATCTGCTGTTCCACCTGGCTCTGCACCTGTGCGTCGCCCACTTCCACAGTGTCGATGTCGGCCTGATGGAGGTACAGGCGCTGAATGGCCATCATCTCGGGCACCACGCAGTAGGGGTCGCCGTCGATGGTGGAGCGCTCTTGGAGCATGTCCTGATAGGTCTGCTCAATTTCTGACTTGTAGATGGGAGTGTCGCCAATAACCCATGCCACTTCCTCGGCAATGTTGTCCTTGGCCATGGCCATTGCGGCAAACGCCGTCAGTGCGCCAAATGCTGCTATATGCTTCAGTTTCACGTTGATTGTGATGAGGTTATATGTTCAAAATGTGATAATGCGGTCCGGCAAGCGCTCGCCACAGCCCGCTTATAGCCTACAAAGTTAAGCCAAATCCCTCTAAATTTCAACTCCCCCGCCTTAAATTAGCATTAATTAATGTATTAACCCCTCCATTAGCCGCTCCAGCCGGCGCTGATAACCGCGTTCTGACGGTGTTGTTTTGATATGTCCTGCCTATTTCGTCTATGCCTGCCAGCGCTGGAAATGAACGGGAGCAATATTTAAAAACACCTTCACAAATGTGTGAAGATTGAAAACTTTCACTAACTTTGCACCGTATATGGAATATGATAGTCACATTCGATAAGACATATCTGAAGACCCTCTATGAGGAAGGTCGTTCGACTGATAAGAAACACCGCTTTCAGCCGGACATCGTTCGACGCTACAAGCGTTGCATCGATTACCTGAAGGCCGCTGCCTCCAGGGAAACACTCTTTCATTTCAATTCCTTGAACTTCGAGGCCCTGAAGGGGGACAAGGCTGGACTGTTCTCTGTGCGTGTCAATGAGAAATACCGCATTGAGTTCACTCTGAAAGAGACCGCCGAGAAGCCGGTGCTGACTATCTGCAATATTGTTGAACTCTCAAATCACTACGATTGATATGATTACACTGCGCGACATACCCACGGACATGATTGCCAACAACCTCACTCCGTTCGAGCCCACACATCCCGGTGAGCTTATACGCGATGAACTGGAAAGCCTCAATATGTCGCAGGCGAAGCTTGCCGAACAGATAGGCGTATCCCCCTCGTTGCTCAACGAGGTCATCAATCACAAGAGAGGCGTCAATACCGAGCTGGCTTTGCTTTTGGAAGCCTCACTTGGAATACCTGCCGATGTATGGCTTAAACTTCAGGCCGATCATAACATGCATGTGGTGAAGTCTGATCCGTCCTTTATGGACCGTCTTGCAAAGATCAGAAAAGCAGCTGCGGATTTCTGAACGTTGTCCTTTGGACCATCAATTCCAAATCTTACAATCCGACCAGAATTATGACATTTTTGGTCGGATTGTAGTAATTTTAGTGCCTGTCGCCGATGTCGCCATGCGTCACTCCCGATTGTTAAAAACTTTTTAGAGTTAAAAAATCATTTTAATTTTGCTGGTCAATGGATTATTAGTAAATTTGCGAGAATTATTCCGTAGCAACAGCTAAAGATTGTATCGATACAAGCTATGAGACAACTTAAAATTAACAAATCCATCACCAATCGCGAAAGCGCTTCGCTCGACAAATATCTGCAAGAAATTGGCCGTGAAGAGCTTATAACCGTAGAGGAAGAAGTGGAACTCGCCCAGCGTATCCGTCAGGGCGACGAGCGCGCGCTCGACAAACTCACCAAGGCTAACCTCCGTTTCGTGGTGTCAGTGGCCAAGCAGTACCAGAACCAGGGCCTCTCGCTCCCCGACCTCATCAACGAAGGCAACCTCGGCCTCATCAAGGCCGCACGCAAGTTTGACGAGACACGCGGTTTCAAATTCATCTCCTACGCCGTATGGTGGATCCGTCAGTCTATCCTCCAGGCACTCGCCGAACAGAGCCGCATTGTGCGCCTCCCTCTCAACCAGGTGGGATCGCTGAACAAGATCACCAAAGCCCTTTCCAAATTCGAACAGGAGAACCAGCGCAAGCCCTCGGCCGAGGAACTTGCCAACGCTCTCGATGTGCCTGTCGACAAGGTTGCTGACACTCTCAAGGTTTCAGGTCGCCACATCTCGGTTGACGCTCCATTCGTCGAGGGCGAGGACAACTCCCTGCTCGACGTGCTCGCCAACGAGGACACCCCTTCGACCGACGCCCAGCTCAACCAGGAGTCGCTCGCACGTGAGGTGGACCGTGTGCTCCACCAGCTCCACGACCGCGAACGCGAGATAGTGAAGATGTTCTTCGGCATCGGCTGCCAGGAGATGACCCTCGAAGAGATCGGCGCAAAATTCGACCTCACCCGTGAGCGCGTGCGCCAGATCAAGGAGAAGGCCATCAACCGTCTGAAAGGTTCCAAGAGCTCGTTGCTCAAGGCATACCTCGGACAGTAACAGCCTCCTTCATCCACACATTCCGAAAAACCATCCTATAACCGGGAGCCGCTCTCCAAAACGGCCCCCGGTTTTTCTGTGTGGGTGACAACATGGCGCCATGTCAGTACGCCGTGGCGCTTTTTTGTCAGTGTCGGCCGGCATATTTGTTTTTCTTAAAAACCTTAATTGATAAGGATTGTTAGTAATTGTAGAATGTGCGGCACAGGCGGTGCCAGCCGTTTGGGTACGGATGTTGCAGTACCCATGTGACGAATGTGGCGATGCCCGCTAAGGCTTATTGCATCACCGCGCACATTCATTCATTAAAAACTGACACAAGGAAAAACACCACATAACCGATTATGAATTTCAATAACTTCACCATCAAGTCCCAGGAGGCCATCCAGAAGGCTGTGGAGCTGACCAAAGCCTCAGGCTCTCAGGCCATCGAGCCTGTCCACCTCCTCAAGGGCGTCATCAGCGAAGGCGAGTCGCTTGTCAAGTTCATCTTCCAGAAGATAGGAGCCAACCCCTCGCAGCTCGAGATGCAGCTTGACCGTGCCATCGCCGCCGAACCGAAGGTGTCGGGCGGTGAGCCCTATCTGAGCCGCACATCGAACGACGTGCTCCAGAAGGCACTCGACATCGCCAAGAAGAACAGCGACGAGTACGTGACCCTCGAGGCCCTCCTCATGGCCATCTTCGAGATCAACTCGCCCGCGGCCACCATCCTCAAGGATGCCGGCCTCACACAGAAAGAACTCCAGGCCGCTGTCGACGAGCTCCGCAAGGGCAAGAAGGCCACCGACCAGAGCGCCGAGGACACATACAACGCCCTGTCAAAGTACGCCGTCAACCTCAACGAGCGCGCACGTTCGGGCAAGCTCGACCCCGTGATAGGCCGTGACGAGGAAATACGCCGCGTGCTCCAGATCCTGAGCCGACGCACCAAGAACAACCCCATGCTCATCGGCGAACCCGGCACGGGCAAAACTGCCATTGCCGAAGGCCTGGCACAGCGAATCGTCCGCGGCGACGTGCCAGAGAACCTGCGCACCAAGCAGATCTACTCGCTCGACATGGGCGCACTGGTGGCCGGTGCCAAGTACAAGGGCGAGTTCGAGGAGCGCCTCAAAGCCATTGTCAACGAAGTGACACAGGCCGACGGCGAGATAATCCTCTTCATTGACGAAATCCACACCCTCGTGGGTGCCGGCAAGGGCGAAGGCGCCATGGACGCCGCCAACATCCTGAAGCCGGCTCTGGCCCGTGGCGAACTCCGCTCCATCGGTGCCACTACCCTCGACGAATACCAGAAATACTTCGAAAAAGACAAAGCCCTGGAGCGCCGTTTCCAGAAAGTGATGGTCAACGAGCCCGACGAGGAATCGGCCATCGCCATCATGCGCGGCCTGAAGGAGCGCTACGAGAACCACCACAAGGTGCGCATTCGCGACGAGGCTATCGTGGCCGCCGTTCAGCTCTCCGAGCGCTATATCACCGACCGTTTCCTCCCCGACAAGGCCATCGACTTGGTGGACGAAGCTGCCGCCAAACTCAAGCTGGAAATCGACTCCGTGCCCCAGGCTCTTGACGACATCACCCGCCGCATAGCCCAGAAGGAGATTGAGCGCGAGGCCATCAAGCGCGAGGGCGACAAGGAGAAGGTACGCGAAATAGAGAAAGACATCGCCGCCATGCGCGAGGAGGAGCAGGAATACTCCGCCAAGTGGAAGGCTGAGAAAGAACTCATCGACCGCATCCAGCAGAACAAGATAGAGATAGAACAGCTCAACTTCGACGCCGACCGCGCCGAGCGCGAGGGCGACTATGGCCGCGTAGCCGAAATCCGCTACTCACGCATCAAGGCCAAGGAGGACGAGAACAAGACCATCCAGGAGCAGCTCAAGATGATGCAGGGCGAGAAGGCCCTCATCAAGGAAGAAGTCGATGCCGAGGACATTGCCGACGTGGTCAGCCGCTGGACCGGCATCCCCGTCAACAAGATGGTGCAGAGCGAGAAGGACAAACTCCTCCACCTGGAGGAAGAGCTCCACAACCGCGTTGTGGGCCAGGAAGAGGCCATCTCGGCCATCGCCGACGCCGTGCGCCGCTCGCGTGCCGGCCTTAATGACCCCAAGCGCCCCATCGGTTCGTTCATATTCCTCGGCACCACCGGAGTGGGCAAGACCGAGCTGGCAAAGGCCCTGGCCGAGTACCTCTTTGACGACGAGAACATGATGACCCGCATAGACATGAGCGAATACCAGGAGAAACACGCCGTGAGCCGTCTGGTAGGAGCGCCTCCGGGCTACGTGGGCTATGACGAAGGCGGCCAGCTCACCGAGGCCGTGCGTCGCAAACCTTACTCCGTGGTCCTCTTCGACGAAATCGAGAAGGCGCATCCCGATGTGTTTAACATCCTCCTGCAGGTGCTCGACGACGGTCGCCTCACCGACAACAAGGGCCGCATGGTCAACTTCAAGAACACCATCATAATCATGACCTCCAACATGGGCTCAAGCGTGATCCGCGACAACTTCGCCAAGATGACCGACGAGAACAAGTTCGAGACCATTGAAAAGACCAAGGAGCAGGTTCTGGACATGCTCAAGGGCACCATCCGTCCCGAGTTCCTGAACCGTATCGACGAGATCATAATGTTCACCCCGCTCAACCGTCGCGAAATCGAGGAGATTGTGGGCTTGCAGATCAAGGGCATACAGAAGATGTTGTCGCGCAACGGCGTGACGCTCGATGTCACCCCGGCCGCCGTATCGCTCCTGGCCGACGAGGGATTCGATCCCGAATTCGGTGCCCGTCCCGTGAAGCGCGCCATACACCGCCTGGTGCTCAACCGCCTCTCCAAGGACATCCTGGCCCAGAAGGTGGACCGCGACCACCCCATCGTCATCGATGTGGACACCGACTCCGACGGCAACAAGGAGCTGGCCTTCCGCAACTGACAAATTGAATCACGCGCTATAAAAAATGAGCCGCAACCCGTTGAAAGGTTGCGGCTCATTTTTTTTATGTCATTCTGTGGGGGGTGTCATTTCACGGTTTTCAGCACCTTGTCGTTGACCTTAACCTTGTGGCGCTTGCGCAGGTCCTGTACCCACTGGCGTTCCAGGGCGTTCTGGTAGTCGGCGGTAACCTGGCCGCGTACGTCGATGGCCTCTTCGGGCTGCTGGGCAAGGTGTCCGCCGAAGCCGTAGAACTTGTTCCAGTTCTTGGTGGCGTCCTTGGGCAGCTCGCCGCCGAAGAACAGGTAGTCGGAGATGGCGTTGTCGCCCTTGGCGGCGATGATGCGCTCCACGCGCACATCGTTGCCGAACTTCTTGCGCATGTTGGTGCTCAGGCTGTCGCGGTCGAAGTCCTTGGGCAGTGCGTCGGTGAATTTCTTGGCCTCATTGAGCATGGAGTCGGTCTGGGCAAAGATTATGAAGCCCTTGTACTTGGGCTTGTCCCAGGTGTACTTGCTGCGGTTCTTCTTGAAGAACTCGTCGATGCCGGCCTTGTCCTTGGCGGCTTTGTCCCATACGTTGCGGTTCGAGATCTCGAACAGCAGGATGCCGTCGCGGTACTCGTTGACCAGGTTTCGATAGTCGGTGTTGGTGTTGTAGAGGTGCTCGCGCTGCAGGTCCATAGCCTGCTGCTGGAGCAGGTTGTCGGCTGCCGATTTCACCAGGATGCGTGCGTTTTTGGCATCCTTTGAGCGGGTCACGGGCATCATGCCCATCACGGCGCTGACGGGAGTGGTCTTGCCGCCTATCTCAATCACGGGAATGTTGCTTTCCTTGAGCTTGGCGATGGCCACGGAGTCGTAGCCGCCGGGGTTGTTGGCCACGAGCTGCTCCACCTGGTCAAGGCCCTTGTCGAGCACATGGCCCTTGTACACGCGCATCAGCGAGTCGATGAAGTTCTGGCGGGGCATGGCGCCGCGCTCGTCGTTGTTGATCTGCGAGAGCAGGCGGGTGCGCATCTCGGCGAACGAAGGCACGGGGCGGTGTCCCTCGTTCTTGACGATGTGGTAGCCGAACTGGGTGGTGAAGGGCTGGGAGATGGCGCCTTCGGGCAGGGCGAATGCCACCGAGTCGAACTCGGCCACCATCATGCCGGCGCCGAACCAGTCGATGAGACCGCCGTTGCGCGCGCTGCCGGCATCGTCGCTGTTGTCGCGAGCCAGAGCTGCGAAGTCAATGTTGGGAGTGCGCATTATCAGGCTGTAGAGCGAGTCGGTCTGGTGTTTGGCCAGTGCCTTCTCCTCGTCGCTCTTGTTGAGAGTGAGCTTGAGGATGTGGCGGGCTTTGGCCTCACCGCGTGCGGGGCGCGAAGCCTCGGTGCGGATTATGTGGTAGCCGAAGCCGGAGTTGACCACGGGCGAGATCTGGCCCACCTCGGTGTCGTAGGCGGCCTTTTCGAATGCCCAGGGCAGGCGTCCCACGCTGATCCATCCCATCAGGCCGCCGCGCTTGTTGGAGTTGCGGTCCACGCTGTATTTCTCGGCGAGCTGGTTCCAGTCGCCTCCGTTGAGAACGGCAGTGCGGATTGAGTCGGCACGCTGCTCAATGGTCTTGTTCTCATCGGGGCTCATGCCCATGGGGAGCATGATGTGCGACACCTTCACCTCGCGGAGGTTGTGCTTGTAGGCTTCGTCCATCAGGCGGTAGTAAGTGGCAGAGTCGGTCATATAGGGAGCCGCCAGCTCTTCCTTGAAGCTGCGGAACTCGCTCTGGAACTCGGGGGTGGCGTCCAGTTTCTCGGCCTCGGCCTCAGCCACCTTCAGCTTGTAGTTGATGAACATCTGCAGGTACTGGTCGAGGGTCTGGGGCTGCACCTGCTGGGCGTTGTTCTTGTTGTAGAGATACTCAAACTCGCTCTTGAGCACGGGCTTGCCGTCCACGGTCATCAGTACCGGATCGTTGCCCTTCTTTGCCGCCAGGCCTGCAACGGCCACGGCTGCAACAGCGGCTGAAAGAATAAGTTTCTTCATCGTTTCTGTATGTATGTGATGCTTGGTTTTCTGTTTTTGATTGGTTGTGTTGGCATACACTATAGAGTGTAACGTTGCGCCGGGCCTGTTTATTGTGTGTTACTGGAGTGAATTGAGCACTTTTTCGCTGCCCACCAGCCACAGAATGTCGCCGGCCTCGAAGATCATGTCGGGGTCCTGGTCGGTGTACTCCTCGTCGCGCTGAACGGCCAGCACCAGTGAGTCGTAGCGGTCGCGCAGACCGGAGTTGCGCGGCGATTTGCCCACCAGCGGCGAGGCCTCGGTAAGCTGTATGCGCACCAGCTTGAAGTCGCTCGGCGCGGCCTCGTCGGGCATGGCCTCGCGGCTGCGCTCTATCACCGGCAGCACATTGGCTATCTGCTCGTCGGTGCCGATCACGCCCAGCACGTCGCCGGGGAAGATGCGGCGCTCGCCGCTGGGCACGGTGATGGTCTGCTGGTCGCGCTGCACGCTCACAATGTTCACGCCGAACTTCTTGCGCACGTTCGAGTTCTTGAGCCGCTCGCCGGCAAATTCGCAACCGGGGCCAACGGTCATGTAGGCCATGTGCAGGTCGTTGACTATGTTGTTGTTCTTTCCTGAGCGACGGAGGTCGCGCTCGTTGAGGTTCTCGATGAACCGCTGTTCAATCTCGGTCATCTGGCGGCGCAGACGCTGTGAGAACAGCATCACCACCAGAAGCACCAGTGTGAGGCCGATGCTCAGGCCCCAGGCCATGGAGTAGACCGAGGTGATGATGTTGACCAGGATTAGGAGTGCCATCAGGAAACTGATCACTGCCATTACTATCTGCGCCACATTGTACTTCTTGCGCGTGCCGGCATACCGCGCCAACAGCACGCGAGCCAGCGGCACCACCATGGCGCCCAGAAACGGCGACATGGCCACAAGCGTCGCCACCAGGCCGATGGCTTTGCCGTATCGCTCCGAGAATCCCCCGAGCCACGGCATCAGGTACATGTGCGACACTATGGCGATGGCCACAAGCACCACGGCATACATCAGCGAACGGCTCAGCTGCGTTTTCACAGCCTGGCTCCACATGTTGCGCTTGTGGGCCTCCTCGCGCGCCGCCGTGCTGTGGTAGCGAGTGATGAGGAACTGCAGCTGCGCCGGCAGGTGGCGCTCAACAAGGTTGTAGAATGGCAGCGACATCTTGATGAAGTAGGGGGTGGTGAACGTGGTCAGCACCGACACCGCCACCACTATGGGATACATCGACGCGTCGAGCACCTTCAGGCTCATGCCCAGTGTGGCGATGATGAAGGCGAACTCGCCTATCTGCGTGAGCGAGAAGCCCGACTGGATGGCCACTTTCAGCGTCTGGCCCGTGACAAGCATGCCGAAGGTGCCGAAAACTATCATGCCCACTATCACCGTGGCCGACAGTATGAGGATCATCGGCCAGTACTCCACCACTATGTCGGGCTGGACCATCATGCCCACCGAGATGAAGAACACCGAACCGAACAGGTCCTTGACCGGAGTCACCACGCTCTCGATGCGCTCGGCATAGATGGTGCCCGCCAGGATGGAGCCCATCACGAAGGCGCCCAGTGCAAGCGAGAATCCGCAGTACACCGAGAACACGGCCATGCCCAGGCACAGGCCCATGGAAATGATGAGCAGGGTCTCGGGGTTGAGATAACGCTGTATGCGGTTAAGCGCCGAGGGCAGCACGTAGACGCCCACCAGGAACCATATCACCAGGAAGAAGACCAGCTTGGCGATGCTGAACACCAGCTCGCCGCCCTCCACGCTGTGGCTCGTGGCTATGGACGACAATATCACCATCATGACGACGGCGAACAGGTCCTCCACAATCAGCACGGCCAGAACCTGCGAGGCGAACTTGTGCTGCCGCAGCCCCAGGTCGGTGAATGCCTTGATGATGATGGTGGTGGACGACATTGACAGCATGCCGCCCAGGAACAGGCAGTTGATGAAGGTGAATCCCATCAGGTGGCCTATGAGCACGCCTGCGGCCATCATGCCGGTCACTATTATCAGTGCCGTCACTATGGCCGACGCTCCGGAGTTGACAAGTTTCTTGAACGAGAACTCCAGTCCCAGCGAGAACAGAAGCACCACAATGCCTATCTCGGCCCAGAACTGAATGTTCTCGGCAGTGGTGACTGACGGCAGGTAGGTGAAATTGGGGCTCGCCAGGAATCCGGCCACTATGTAGCCAAGGACAACGGGCTGTTTTATCCACTTGAAGAGTACGGTGACCACGGCGCCAAGCAGCAATATGAAGGCGAGGTCCTGGATGAGGCTTTCGATGTGCATATCTGTCCGGTGGGGTGGGGCGTATTGCCCGGTGATGAGGTTTTGGGTGGGTTAGATGTTGGGTAGTGTGGCAAGGGTGATGGATTCGGTGGGATACACTTTGCGTATCTGCTTGAACAGATGGATGTAGTCCACATTCTCACGCACTATGATGTTCAGATTGAGATGGGTTTTCTCCAGAGCGAAGTCGTACGACACCAGGTAGCTCGTCAGCGACGACTGGTTGTGTCTCAGCACGTGGCGGTAAGGCTCTATGTCCTCCACTATGCAGGCCAGTTCCAGGCGCAGGGTGCGTGTGTTGGCTCCGAGGCTGGCGCGGTGCTCGAAGCGCTCCAGCTGCACCAGGATGAAGAGAATGAGCAGCGTGGCAATGAACGACAGCCAGTAGAGGCCCACGCCCACGCACATTCCTATGGCGGCAACCATCCATATGCCGGCCGCGGTGGTGAGTCCGCGCACCGAGCCTTTCATCTGTATTATGGCGCCGGCACCCAGGAAGCCGATGCCCGTCACCACCTGGGCGGCTATTCGGCCCGGGTCGCCGTTCTTGAGGCCCATGTACTCCTGCGGCACATAGATGGAGAGGATCATGGCCAGGGTGGCGCCCATGCATATCAGCGAGAAGGTGCGCACGCCCGCCGTCTGGCCGCGGCGCTTGCGCTCGTAGCCCACCAGGCAGCCGAGCACCATGCTCAGCAGCAGTTTGTAGACCGACGACACTGTGGTGACCTCAATGCCGTTGATGGCTTCGTATATTTCGCGTATCGTATCCATATATCTCTTTAACGTTTTGGCGGTGGTGCCTGTTCTATACGCAAGCAGGCCGCTCGGTGGGGCGGCCTGCACTTGTCATTTCAGATTGAACTGCCGTGACGCCAGACGGTAGTTGTCGGCAAAGAGTTCAACGGTGTAGGTGCCCGGATTCAAGGCCGTGCGCACATCATAATATCTGTGTATGCCGCCTA
>JAXJRL010000015.1:0-7335 GCA_036310635.1 Muribaculaceae bacterium
ATCATGTGTTTTTGTCGTTCCATGAGTGCGGCAGAAGGGCCGTGGAAGGGCCTCCGCCACAAACATGCGTAAAGTTACTGCTTTTGTTTGGATTTGTCAAGCGTTTTGGAAAAGTTAGTGGATTTTAAGATTGCGTCAGACAGAATTTCCGGGGGCTGTGCCGCACTCTGAGGCGGCGCAGGCCTTGGAGTCGGGGGTGTTGCATCAGACTCAATCAGAAAGCCACCGTGCTGACCTGAGGGCTGGAAGGTTCAAGAAAAGAGTTTGGCGCTCAGGCGGTTGAGGGCTTCCACTTTGTCCTGGCTGCGGACCACCACGGCGATGTTGTAGTTGGAGCCGCCGTAGCTGATCATGCGCAGGGGTATGTCGCCGAGAGCTTCGATTGCCTTGGCTTCGAAGCCTCGGTTGTGCCACTCGAGGTCGCCGACAACGCAGATGATGACCATGTCGGTGTCCACCTGCACAGTGCCGAACTTTTTGAGCTCGTCGACGATGGCGTCGAGGCGCGCGGGGTTGTCGACGGTTACGGTGACGCCCACCTCGCTTGTGGCCACCATGTCGATGGGGGTCTTGAAGCGGTCGAAAGTCTCGAACACCTTGAGCAGGAAGCTGTAGGCCAGGAACATGCGTCCGGACTTGATGTGGATGGCAGTGATTCCGTCCTTTGCCGATACAGCTTTGATGGTGTGCGAGGGCAAGGTGCTGGAAATCAGTGTGCCGGGCTTGTCGGGCTCCATGGTGTTGAGCAGACGGATTGGGATGTTGTGGAGGCGGGCCGGGAGGACGCATGCGGGGTGGAGAATCTTGGCGCCGAAGTAGGCGAGCTCTGCGGCTTCCTCGAAGTGGAGCTCGCTGACGGGGCGTGTGTTCTGCACGTAGCGGGGGTCGTTGTTGTGCATGCCGTCGATGTCGGTCCATATCTGGATTTCCTCCAGGTCGAGAGCGGCGCCGATGATTGAGGCGGTGTAGTCGCTGCCTCCGCGCTGCAGGTTGTCTACGTCGCCATACTCGTTTCGGCAGATGTAGCCTTGTGTGATGTAGAGGTCGGCGTCGGGGTTCATGTCGATGAGGCGCTTGAGGCGTACGGATGTGTACTTGAAGTCGGGCTCGCCGTTCTCGTCGGTGCGCATGAACTTGAGGGCGGGCAGCATCACAGCCTTAACGCCCATGAAGCGGAGGTAGGCCAGCATGATGGCTGTGGACATGAGTTCGCCCTGTGCCAGGATTTCCTTTTCGTCGGTTTCGGTGAACTCGACGGCCATGAGCGAGCGGATGGAGGCCAGGCAGCGGCTCACGCTCGCGGCGGCCTGTTCGCGGGCCTCGCGTGCGGCGGCGCTGACCATGGCTCCGCCGCGTGTGCCGCCTTTGGAGCGGTCAGAGCCGAAGAGGTCGGCAAGGACGGTGTCGTATTTGGCCTGGAGGGCGTTGACGGTTTCGAGGGCTCCGGCCTGGTTCTTCTTGTAGAGGTAGTCGCAGATTTCAACCAGGGTGTTGGTGGTGCCAGCCATGGCAGAGAGCACGATGATGTTCCTGCCGCGGGGGCTCACAAGATTGGCCACGTGCTTGATGCGCTCTGCCGAGCCTACGGACGTGCCGCCGAATTTCAGAACTTTCATTAATTGAGATTGGTTGTGTCAGATTTTTTTGAGAGTCACCACCAGGCCGTCGATGATGGCGTGGTTGGTGGCGATGTTCATGTTTTCGTTTTCGGGCTGGAGAGAGAGGGTGACGGTGTGGGTGCCGGGTGTGAGATGCACGTCTACGGAGTTGCTCATGCCCCAGTCGTCCCAGTTGCCTCGGCCGCGAGTGGGCATCACGGCAATGCCGACGTTCTTGCCGTCGACGGTTACGGTGCGGATGGCGCACTTGTTCTCGGTGTTGACGGGGCCGTTGCCGTTGGCGTAGCGGACGGCGATGGAGTAGGTGCCGGCGGTCTTGACCTGGATTGTGGCCTGGACGGTGGAGTTCTGATGGTCAGACTCCACGAAGCCCTTGCCGCGGAAACCGCGGATGTCGCCGTTGGCGCGGTAGCTGACTTCGGCCGACTTGAGGACAGTCTGGTCGCCGAGGTCGAACTCAGTGAACGGGCGGTTGGAGCGGGGCTCGGAGGCGAAGCCGGGGGTGCCCTGCTCGCTGACGCCGATCACCTGGTACTCGCCGGGGAGGTCCATGCGGTAGTCGGTGGTGTGGATGGTGTCAACGGCCTGGCCGTCGCGCAGGACCACGTAGCTGCCTATGTACTCGATGGGGTTCCAGCGTAGGGTGCCGTCCTCAACCCAGGTGATGGGGGTGAGCGGTGCCTTGAGGTTTGCCACCTCGTTGATGGGCAGGGGCTTGATGGGGGTGTTGCACATGTTGATGACCACCTCCATCGGACGGCCGGACTTCTTGGCCTTGGCGGCCTGCGCGGGGGTGATGAAAGGCTTCTGGGCCTTGCCGTCGACGGTGAATGAGGCTATGCTGTCGCCGTAGCCGTTGACGGTGATGTTGAGCTTGGCGCCGCGGTAGCCGAATCCGCTGAGCGTACGCGACTGGCCGAGGGCTTCGGGCACGAAGGGGCGGAATGCGAGGCCGTCCTTGCGGAAGTCGATGCCGAAGAGAATCTTGTGTGTGAGGGCGATGTTGCCAGCCAGGCACCAGAGCATGTTGGAGGAATTGAGCTCGGTGGCGATGTCGCCGTTGTCGAGCACGAAGTTCTCCTTGTTGGTGGCGAAGAGCGCGGCGGGGCGGAACACTGAGCCGATGGCCTGCATCACGCCTTTCTCATTGCCTGCCTTGGCGCTTGCCAGGCCCCAGTATGCGCCTACCCAGGGCCACAGGGCGTTGTTGTGGTAAGGGGGCATGTCGGCAATCTGGGGATAGAAGATGCCCACGCCGAAGGGGGTGGTGGGGTTGGACGAGCTGATGCGGCGGGCGCGGTCGGCGGGAGCGATGTCCCACTCGATGGCGAGGGCCTCGCCGAGAGTTTCGGCACGGGGATTGGTGATGAGGTTGTCGCGGCCGTAGCGGTACATGGCATAATAGCCCTTGTCGTCCATCCAGAGGTGGCTGTTGATGCCGTCGGCAATCTTGCGGCTCTGTTCTGCAGCCTGGCGAGCCACGTCCTTGTGGCCGAGCTCAGCGGCTATCTCGGAGAGCACTTTCCAAGCCTGGGCATGGACCACAGAGGTGCCAAGCGCCTCCGAGCGGTAGATGTCGGCGGTCTGCATCCACTTGGGATAGCTCTGCTCGCGCCAGTCGATGAACGATGTCTCGCCGCGCACCAGGCCGTTGTCGCTGTACAGGCCGCTCTTGAGGTCGTCCTCGAGGCTGCGCTTGATGATGGGGTAGATGTAACGGAGCCATTCCTTGTCGCCTGTGACCTTGTAGAGCTCGTATGCTGCCACGGTCCAGATCTGGCGGTCGGTCGAAACGGGCCATGCGCCGCCCGAACCCGTGTCCTGGATTATGCGGCCGAGCTTGTCCACCTTGCGCTCGAGCGAGATGCGAGTGGCTTCGGGCTGCATGTAAGCCATGGACAGGAGGATGGAGTAGCTGACGTCGCGCGTCCACACTCCGGGCCATTCGCGGCCGGTGCGCAGAGTGGTGTCAGGCTCCACGGCGTTGACCATTTCGTCGAGGCCCATGTTGTAGATGGCCTGGTGGAGAGTGTTGGGGGTGGACAGCTGGGGATAGCTGCTGATGTCGTTCTTGAGGTTCCAGGTTTTGTCGATGGGCATGAAGTAGCCGGGCTGTGCCGAGTAGGTGCTGACAATCGAGTGGGGATTGGGAGCGGTGGCCATGTAGGGACCCTGAGTCACTGTGTCGCCGTGCCAGGAATAGGCGGGCGTGCTTACTAAGGTCTGAGCCGATGCAGAAAGGCCCAGAGCGGCGGCTGCGAGGATGGTGAAACTACGCATTGCTTACTTGCTGGAAATTACTGTTTTGTAGATCGTTTTTGTCAGGTATTGGTTATGGAGACGGGCGCGTGGCCCGCGGTGAGGGTCACCATTCGAAGGCGATGGTGGCGCCCAGGCTGTTGAGAGTCACTGAGTCGTCGTTCCATCGGCAGTAGTTGTTGTTGGAGGTGAGCAACTGGTAGGTGACGCCGATGTTGACGGCCTGCTTGCCGCTGATGGGGATGCGGACGCCGGCGGTGGGTTTGAGGTAGAACTGGGTGGAGGTGGACAGATAGCCGTTTTCCATTGCCAGGTCACCGTTGCCTATGAGCCATGCGGCACCGATTTTGAGGTCGATGAAGAATGAAGTCTTGGAGGTGTCGCCGATGTTGAAACGGAAGTCGGAGAACACGGGAATCATGGCCTTGGTCTTCTTGCCGTCGTAGTAGGGATGAGGTCCGTAGCCGTAGTCGGGGTCGAGCGAAGGAGCGTCGGCGTAAATCTCGGGCTGGTGCGCCATTGCCACGTCCACGCCGAGGCCCACGCCCATGAAGAACCATGATGCGTACTGGAAGCCCTGTGTGGTGCTCACGCCCAGGAAGTTGGCGCGGTTGTCGCCGATGCCGGCGGTGCCGGATATGTCGACGAAGCCTTTGTATTTGAACGAGCCAGACAGCGCGGGGCTAAGGAGTCCGGGGAGCTGGTTGGCGATTTCGTAGTATTGAGCGGACGCCGAAGACGAGCCAATGAGGACGGCTATGGCGGCGAGGAGGGAAGCTATGCGTTTCATGTTGGTGAGGGTGTTAGAGAAATATTTAGAGATATAACGTAAGTTTCGTGCCAAAAGTTTCGGGGCTGACGGGAGGTGTGATTATAATAAGCGCAAAGAGGGAAATCCTGCCTTACGAGTGTGGCGGACGGCCCTCTTTGCGGCTGATTGTCAGTGCGCGCGGGGGGACTCGAACCCCCACATCCGGAGATATTAGATCCTAAGTCTAACGCGGCTACCAATTACGCCACGCGCGCTGCGTTCCGATGGTGCAAATTTAGCAAAAATACTGCAAACTGGGGGTACGGGCGCGTGATTTTTTTTATTAAAAAGGGAGATTTGGGGGGCTGACTGAGCGGATAAGGCCGATAAGCCCGATAGGGCGGATGTGCGGACCGGGCGCCTCTGAACCATCGTGATGGTGTCGGGGCGCCCGGTGCGTTAAGGGGGGATTCTGTTCAGGGGTCAGACGGTGGCTGTGATGGGCCACTGGAAGGCGCGGAGGCCCAGTTTTGGACGCTCGGCGTTGAATTCGGCCAGTTTGGCCATGACGGCAGCGGCGCGGTTGTCCTCGACAACGGTGATGATGGCCGAGGCCAGCGAGGGCCAGGCGTGTGAGCCGTAGTGGGGCTCGCCGTCGACCGAGCCGCGGCCCTGGACGAGTGGCCAGGAGGTGAATCCGCGGCAATTCAGGCGCTCGAGGGCGTCGATGATCTTCTGGTAGTGTGCCTGGTCGAAGGTGATGAGTATGGCTTGCATGATGGTTGGTTTCTTAGGGGGTTATTTTTTGGAGGAGATGGCAGCATGGAGCTTGCGGCGGGTGCGGCGCACTCCGACGGAGGCGAACACGCAGTACATCACGGGCACGAATAGCAGGGTGAGGATGGTGGAGAATGTGAGGCCTCCGATAACGGCAGTGCCCATGGGTCGCCACATTTCGGCGCCTTGACCGGTGCCCACGGCCCTGGGCACCATGCCGAGGATGGTGGTGAGGGTGGTCATGACCACGGGGCGCAGGCGCGAGCGTCCGCCAAGGATGACGGAGCGACGGATGGAGAGGCCGCGTTCGCGGTTGAGGGTGATGTAGTCAATGAGCACGATGCCGTTCTTGACCACGATGCCGATAAGCATGATGGCGCCGATCATACTCATGATGTTGAGTGTGTGGCCGGTGATCCACAGGATTAGGAACACGCCCGAGAATGCGAAGAGCACCGATGTCATGATGATGGCGGGGTAGGTGTAGCTTTCGAACTGAGCGGCCATCACGATGTAGACGAGCACCAGGATGAGGACTGCGAGGGTTAGGAGGTCGGTGAAGGATTCCTGCTGGTCCTCGTAGGAGCCGGAGAGCTCGATGCTGACGCCCTGGGGGATGTCCATTTTGTCAATTGCGGCCTGTGAGGCGTTGACAATGTCGGAGAGGGGAACGTCCTGGACGATGGTGCTGACGGTGATGACGCGTTCGCGGTCCTTGCGTTCAATGGTGGGGGGAGTGAAGCGCTCCACAACTCGGCCAACGTCGCGCACGCGGACAGAGCCTCCGGCGCCGTTGTAGAGGAGTATGTTCTCGATGTCCTCGATGGAGGTGCGGTTCTCCTTGTTGAACATCACCTTGATGTCGTACTCCTCGCCGTCCTCGCGGAACAGCGAGGCGGTGGCGCCGTTGATGCGGTTGCGCAGGGCAGTGGCGGCGGTGGTGAGGTTGAGGCCGTAGAGGGCGAGCTTCTCGCGGTCGAAGTCCACCTGGTACTCAGGCTGGTAGTCGGAGCGGGATATCATGATGTCGGCGGCTCCGGGAATCTTGCGGAGCTCGGCGCTGAGCATTCGGGCCACGGAGTCGGTCTCGCTGAAGTCGTAGCCGTAGATTTCGTAGTCGACGGTCGACTGGCCGCCCATGCCGCTGCCACGGTTGCCGCCCACGTTTACCTGGCTCTTCTTGAACTCGGGGTAGCGCTTGAGGTCCTCACGCATCATGGCTGCGATTTCGACGATGCCGCGGTCGCGGTCAACGGGGTCGGTGAGGGATATGTTCATCGACACGATGTGGGGACCGTTGTCAGAGAGCGAAGCGAAGGTGTTGTCGGACGAGGCTGTGCCCGTGGTGTAGTTGAGGGTCTTGATTTCGGGGTACTTCTCGCGCCACTCCTTGGAGAGGCGTGCGGTGACCTCCTGGGCTATCTCCACGCGAGTGCCGATGGGCAGCTCGAGGTTGACGCCGAGACGGCCGTCGTCGTTGGTGGGGAAGAACTCAGAGCCTACCTGCTTGACCAGCACGAGCGAGCCGATGAAGGTGGCAAGACACAGCACGATGGTGATGAGCTTGTGGCGCACCACCCATCCGAGCAGGCGGGCATAGCCGTTGTCGAAGGCATCGAGGCCTCGGTTGATGGGGGTGAAGAGCAGGGTGTAGAGCTTGCCGTGGTGGTTCTGTCGGCGCAGCAGCTGGCTGCAGAGCATGGGGGTGAGCGAGAGGGCGCAGGTGGTGGATATGCACATCATGATGGTGACCATCCATCCGAGCTGGCGGAAGAGCACGCCGGTCATGCCTGTGACGAGGGTGAGCGGGAAGAACACCGCGATGAGGGTGAGCGTGGAGGCTATAACGGAGATGGCCACCTCGTTGGTGCCGTGCACGGCGGCCTGTTTGGGATCGGAACCGCGCTCGATGTGGGTGGTGACGTTCTC
>JAXJRL010000016.1:0-2002 GCA_036310635.1 Muribaculaceae bacterium
CGGTTTCGAGGACTGGCTCACCAACCCCGACTTCAACACCGCCGATGCCCGCGACCGCCACAAACAGGAGCTTATAGCCCGCGTGCAGGCCTGGGCCATCAACAAGACCAAGTACGAGGTTACCGACCTCCTCTCAAAAGCCGGCGTGCCCGTGGCTCCCGTGCTCAGCACCAAGGAGATCATGAACGATGAGAGCCTCTACGACGGCAACACCCTCGTCAAGATTGACCAGGGCGGCAAAATCGGCACTTTCGTTACCGTGGGCGTGCCCTTCACCATGAGCAACTACCAGCCCACCTACGGTCCCTGCCCCACCCTGGGCGGAAACACCGACGAAGTGCTCAAGGCCGCCGGCTTCTCCGCCGACGAGATTGCCCGCTTCGCATCCAACGGCACTACGGCACCCCTGCCCAAACCCAAGGCATAACACACTCAGCAAGGTTAGAGCGGAGAGTGGAGAGGAAAAAACAGCTTCTCTCCCCTCTCCACTCTCCCACATAAACTAACATTCACCAAACTCACACTCAGAATCATGACTACTCCAGATACCGCCCCCCAGTGCCCGCAGAAACCCGCTCCCAAGTTCCCCGAGCAGGTGACCGGCATGTACGTCCTCGCCGAGTCGCTCCGCCGTTTCGGCCTCGACACTGTCTACGGCCTCGTCGGCATCCCCGTCACCGAAGCCGCCTACGCCATGCAGAAGGTGGGCGTCAAATTCGTAGGCTTCCGCTTCGAACAGCAGGCCGGAATGGCCGCCGCCACCCACGGCTACCTCACCAAGACCCCGGGCGTGCTCCTCACCGTCAGCTCGCTCGGCTTCATGAACGGCCTCACAGCCACAGCCAACGCCACCGTCAACTGCTACCCGATGATCCAGATCTCAGGCGCCTCCGACCCCCACATGGTCGACATGAAAATGGGCACATACGAGGAACTTGACCAGCTCAACACCGCCCGTCCCCTCGTGAAGGCCGCTTTCCGCTGCTACCACGCCAAGGACATCCCCAACGCCGTGGCACGCGCCTACCGCGCCGCCGTCAGCGGCCGTCCCGGCGGCGTCTACATCGACATGACCACGCCCGCTCTGGCCGAAATCATCGACGCCACCGAGATGGAAGCCCTCTTCTACCAGCCCGTAGACCTATACACTCCCACCGTTCCCAACCCCGACGCCGTCAGCCGCGCCGTCTCCATCCTCAGCCAGGCCAAGCGCCCCGCCCTGCTCATCGGCAAGGGTGCCGCATACGCCCGCGTCGAGGACAAGCTGAAACAGCTCGTCGACACATACAACATCCCCTACTTCCCCATGTCAATGGCCAAGGGTGTCCTGCCCGACGGAGGCCCTCTCTCCGCCCTATCATGCCGCTCAACCATCATGAAGGAGGCCGACGTGGTCATCCTCGCCGGGGCGCGCCTAAACTGGCTCCTGGCGTTCGGCCACGGCAAGTGGAGCCCCGACACCAAGTTCATTCAGCTCGACGTGGAGCCCCAGGAGATTGACTGCAACCGTCCCATCGCCGCTCCCGTCGTAGGCGATCTCGCCCTCAGTCTCGACGCCATCCTCGCCGGCATGAAGAACGTGAAGATGAACGCCGACCCCGCATGGGTGCCCGCCCTTCAGGCCGAGACAAAGGCCAAGGACGTGAAGTTCGCCAAGCGCCTCGCCGACGCCGCTCCCCTCCGTCCCATGAACCACTGGAGCGCCCTATCCGCCGTCAAACCGGTGCTTGAGGCCAACCCCGACGTGATCCTGGTCAACGAGGGCGCAAACACTCTCGACGACACCCGCGACGCCGTATCCATGTCGCTCCCGCGCCACCGCATCGACTGCGCCACCTGGGCCATCATGGGCATGGGCATGGGCTCTTGCGTAGGCGCCGCCGTCGCCACCGGCAAGAGCGTCGTGGCCGTCGAGGGCGACTCCGCCTTCGGCTTCTCCGGAATGGACTTCGCCACCATCTGCCGCTTCCATCTGCCCGTCACCGTAGTCATCTTCAACAAC
>JAXJRL010000017.1:0-24310 GCA_036310635.1 Muribaculaceae bacterium
GCCGAGGTCGATGAACACGCCGTAAGAGGTGATGTTCTTGACGGTGCCTTCGAGAACCTGGCCTTTTTCGAGCTTGCAGATGATTTCTTTCTTCTGGGCTTCGAGTTCGGCTTCGATGAGTGCTTTGTGCGAAACGACGACGTTCTTGAACTCTTCGTTGATTTTGACAACTTTGAATTCCATGGTCTTGCCGACGAACATGTCGTAGTCGCGGATGGGTTTAACGTCGATCTGAGAGCCGGGCAGGAATGCCTCGATGCCGAAGATGTCGACGATCATGCCGCCTTTGGTGCGGCACTTGATGAGGCCTTTGATGACTTCGTCGTTCTCGAGGGCTGCGTTGATGCGGTCCCATGCGCGAGCTGCGCGGGCCTTGCGGTGCGAGAGGATGAGCTGGCCTTTCTGGTCTTCCTGGTTTTCGATGAATACTTCCACTGTGTCGCCGACTTTGATTTCGGGGTTGTAGCGGAATTCGTTCATGGGGATGATGCCGTCGCTCTTGTAGCCGATGTTAACCACTGCTTCGCGCTTGTTGAGAGCGATGATGGTACCTTCGATTACATCCTTGTCTTTGACGGTGTTGAGCGATTCGTCATAGGTGCGGGTGAGTTCCTCGCGGGATTTCTCGCCGGCGGTTTCGCCGTTTTCGTAGGCATCCCAATCGAAGTCTTCGATAGGGCTGTTTTTAAGTTGGGTCATTAAAAAAGTTAATAGAATGGGTTAATTGAATCATGCAACGGTCGGTTGCCGGGCGCGGGCTCCGTGGGTGGTGCTTTGGGCACGTGGTGAAGCGGGCGGCCGGTTGGCAGTCCGTATTTTGCGGCGCAAAGGTATGTATAATTTTCTAATTTTCAAAGGCTGGGACGAAAAAAGTGGCGAAAATGGGTGCGGACGGGGCTGTTTTGGGACGCGGAGGGCGCAGGATGGTGTGCCGGGGGTGTTTCCGGGGTGTTTGAAGGGGGTGTTGCGGTGCGGAAAAGGGTGGTTGAAACGGGGTGTGTGAAGGGGGTGGAAAAAGTGTTAAATAGTTGCGGAAATGTTTGTATATGTGAGAATTAATTGCTAATTTTGTGGTCGGAAATAAGGCCATCGGGCTGCTGGTTGTTGCTAAGGTTCTGAGAATCAAAGCAATTGCCATTGCTGTGCGGTGTGTCTGAAAGAGAGAAAGATAATTTTAAGTCGTAATAAAACCCAAAGTAAAACCCAAAAAGAACTAAGATGCCAACTATTCAGCAATTAGTACGAAAAGGACGTGTGGCTCTTGTGGACAAAAGCAAGTCGCCCGCATTGGACAGCTGCCCTCAGCGTCGCGGTGTGTGCGTTCGTGTTTACACCACAACCCCTAAGAAGCCTAACTCTGCAATCCGCAAGGTGGCGCGTGTGCGTCTGACGAACGGCAAGGAGGTGAACTCCTACATTCCCGGCGAAGGCCACAACCTTCAGGAGCACTCTATCGTGCTTGTCCGCGGCGGCCGTGTTAAGGATCTGCCGGGTGTTCGCTACCACATTGTGCGCGGCACTCTGGACACGAGCGGTGTGAAGGACCGCACCCAGCGTCGTTCGAAGTACGGAGCCAAGCGTCCCAAGGCCGGTGCAGCCAAGAAGTAATCGTCCGCGGCCTGCAGAGGCTTGCGGGTGGTGAAGGAAACTGAACGCACCGCGAGATTTAACAACCAACAAACCAAAAGTTTTTAAACTCGTTTTTGAATTTCTTGCAACGCAAAAAACTGCACACATTAATATATAGTGATGTAACAACGGTTGAGTAAGCCCTGCCGAGAGCGGCGGGCTGAAGGACAAAGCAGCAAGCAACCAAGCAATCAAAAACACAACTCACAATCAGAAATGAGAAAGGCAAAGCCTAAGAAACGGATAGTCCTGCCGGACCCCGTGTTCAACGACGTACGCGTCTCGAAGTTCGTGAACCATCTGATGTATGATGGCAAGAAGAACACAGCGTACACCATTTTCTACAATGCCCTTGAGACTGTGAAGTCGAAACTTCCGAACGAGGAGCTGAGCGCTCTGGAGGTGTGGAAGAAGGCGTTGGAGAACGTAACCCCCCAGGTGGAGGTTAAGTCGCGCCGCGTGGGCGGTGCCACCTTCCAGGTGCCGACGGAGATCCGTGCGGACCGCAAGGAGTCTATATCGATGAAGAACCTGATCCTGTATGCCCGTCGTCGCGGTGGCAAGACCATGGCCGACAAGCTGGCAGCCGAGATCGTTGACGCCTTCAATGACCAGGGCGGAGCATACAAGCGCAAAGAAGACATGCACAAGATGGCCGAGGCTAACCGCGCCTTCGCCCACTTCCGCTTCTGATGCGGCCCGCAAAGGTATAGAACTAAGATATAGTACCACCCATAACCGACAAACAGCATAATGGCTAAATCAGACGAACATCTCAAATACACGCGCAACATCGGCATCATGGCTCACATCGATGCCGGCAAGACCACCACATCCGAGCGCATCCTTTTCTACACCGGCCTTACCCACAAGATAGGCGAGGTGCACGACGGTGCCGCCACCATGGACTGGATGGAGCAGGAGCAGGAGCGCGGTATAACAATTACCTCGGCCGCCACTACCACCTTCTGGAAGTACAACGACGAGAAATACAAAATCAACCTGATCGACACCCCGGGACACGTTGACTTCACCGTTGAGGTGGAGCGTTCGCTTCGTGTGCTGGACGGCGCTGTGGCAACATTCTGCGCCGTTGGCGGTGTAGAGCCCCAGTCAGAGACTGTGTGGCGTCAGGCCGACAAATACAACGTTCCCCGTATCGGCTACGTGAACAAGATGGACCGCTCGGGCGCAAACTTCTTCGAGGTGGTTCGCCAGCTCAAGGACGTGCTCGGAGCCAATCCTTGCCCCATCCAGATTCCCATCGGCGCCGAGGAGACCTTCAAGGGTGTGGTTGACCTCATCCAGATGAAGGCCATCTTCTGGCACGACGAGACCATGGGTGCCGACTACGAGGTGGACGATATCCCCGCAGCGCTCCAGGCCGAGGCCCAGGAGTACCGCGACAAGATGCTGGAGAAGATTGCCGAGTACGACGACGAGATGATGGAGAAGTACTTCGACGATCCTTCGACCATCACCATCGAGGAGATCAAGCGCGCCCTGCGCAAGGCCACCCTGTCGATGGACCTGGTGCCGATGATCTGCGGCTCCTCGTTCAAGAACAAGGGCGTGCAGTGCCTGCTGGACGCTGTGTGCGCATATCTGCCCAGCCCTGTTGACGCAGGCGCTGTGGAGGGTCACGCCGTTGACGATCCCGACAAGGTGGAGACCCGCGAGCCCAGCAGCGACGCTCCGATGTGCGCTCTGGCGTTCAAGATTGCCACTGACCCGTATGTGGGCCGTCTGTGCTTCTTCCGCGTATACTCCGGCGAGATTGTTGCCGGCAGCTACGTTCTGAACTCGCGCAGCGGCAAGAAGGAGCGCATCAGCCGTCTGTTCCAGATGCACTCGAACAAGCAGAACCCGAAGGAGAAGATCGACTGCGGCGACATAGGCGCAGGCGTGGGCTTCAAGGACATCCGCACCGGTGACACCCTGTGCGCCGAGGAGGCCCCCATCGTTCTCGAGGCCATGGACTTCCCCGATCCTGTGATCGGTATCGCCGTAGAGCCTCTGACCCAGAAGGACCTCGACAAGCTGGGCGTGGGCCTGCAGAAGCTGGCCGAGGAGGATCCCACCTTCCGCGTGCAGACCAACGAGGAGACCGGCCAGACCGTGATCTCCGGCATGGGCGAGCTTCACCTTGACATCATCATCGACCGCCTGAAGCGTGAGTTCAAGGTGGAATGCCGTCAGGGCCGTCCGCAGGTAACTTACAAGGAGGCCATCACCAAGCCCGTAGAGCTCCGCGAGGTGTTCAAGAAGCAGACCGGCGGCCGCGGTAAGTTTGCCGACATCATCGTACGCGTGGAGCCTGTCGACGAGGGCTTCGAGGGCAACCTCCAGTTCGTCGACGAGGTGAAGGGCGGCAACATTCCCAAGGAGTTCATTCCTTCGATCCAGAAGGGTTTCCAGACCGCTATGAAGAACGGCGTACTGGCCGGCTTCCCCGTGGAGCAGCTGAAGGTGACTGTCATCGACGGTTCGTTCCACCCGGTAGACTCTGACCAGCTGTCGTTCGAGCTCTGCGCCATCCAGGCCTTCAAGAAGGCATCGGAGAAGGCAGGCCCCGTGCTGCTGGAGCCCATCATGAAGATCGAGGTTGTAACCCCTGAGGAGAGCATGGGCGACGTTATCTCCGACCTTAACAAGCGTCGCGGCCAGGTGGAAGGCATGGAGACAAGCCGTTCCGGCGCCCGCGTTGTGAAGGCCAAGGCACCTCTTGCCGAGATGTTCGGCTATGTGACCGCTCTTCGCACCATCACTTCGGGCCGTGCCACATCGACCATGTCGTTCTCGCACTACGCCGAGGTATCCAGCTCCATCGCCCGCAATGTCCTGACCGAGTGCCAGGGCCGTGTGGACCTCATCAAGTAAAAACAAAGCACAACAAATATCATGAGCCAGAAAATAAGAATCAAACTCAAATCTTACGACCACAACCTGGTGGACAAGTCCGCCGAGAAGATCGTAAAGACGGTGAAGGCCACAGGCGCAGTGATTTCGGGTCCGATACCCCTGCCCACCCACAAGCGCATCTTCACAGTGAACCGCTCCACCTTCGTCAACAAGAAGAGCCGCGAGCAGTTCGAGCTGTCGGCCTACAAGCGTCTGATCGACATCTACAACTCAACCGCCAAGACTGTTGACGCGCTGATGAAGCTTGAGCTTCCGAGCGGCGTGGAAGTAGAGATCAAGGTCTGATAGGATCCGATAAACGCTGACCGCGCGAGCGCGAGCCCTCCGGGGCTCGCGGCGGCGGGAGGCCGGCCCCCAGGGGGCCACCAACAACACACAGAAAACCAATCACGGGGCCAAGGCCCCGACCCAACAAACCAAACAACAACACAACCCATTAATCAACAACAGAAATGCCAGGATTATTAGGAAAGAAAATCGGAATGACATCCGTTTTCAGTGCCGAGGGAAAGAACATTCCATGCACTGTTATCGAAGTTGGTCCTTGCGTGGTAACCCAGGTCAAGACAGTGGAGACCGACGGCTACAATGCCCTCCAGCTCGGCTTCGGCGAGCAGAAGGAGAAGCACTGCACAAAGCCGGAACTGGGCCACTTCAAGGCCGCAGGTGTAACCCCCAAGCGCTACTTGGCCGAGTTCAAGGGTTTTGAAGGCGACTACAAGATGGGAGACACCATCACCGCGGAGCTTTTCAGCGAAAGCGACTTTGTAGACGTTGCAGGCAAGTCGAAAGGTAAAGGCTACCAGGGCGTAGTCAAGCGCCACGGCTTCGGCGGCGTAGGCCAGAGCACCCACGGCCAGCACAACCGTCTGCGCGCACCCGGTTCAATCGGTGCCTGCTCTTATCCCGCGAAGGTGTTCAAGGGCATGCGCATGGCCGGTCAGGACGGCAACCGTCGTGTGACGGTTCAAAACCTCCAGATCATCAAAGTGATCCCCGAACACAACATCATCATGCTGAAAGGTTCAATTCCGGGCAGCAAAGGTTCAATCATCTCAATCGAAAAGTAAACATGGAACTCGCAGTATACAATCAGGAAGGCCAGGACACAGGCCGCAAAGCCGTTCTCAACGACGACGTCTTTGCCATCGATGTAAACGAGCATGCCGTTTATCTCGACGTGAAGCAATATCTCGCCAACCAGCGCCAGGGCACCCACAAGAGCAAAGAGCGCAGCGAAGTTTCAGGTTCTACGCGCAAGCTCCACAAGCAGAAGGGCGGCGGCGGCGCACGTATCGGCGACATCAACTCGCCGGTGCTGGTAGGCGGCGGCCGAGTGTTCGGTCCGCGTCCCCGCGACTACCGCTTCAAGCTTAACAAGAAACTCAAGCAGCTGGCACGCAAGTCGGCACTTTCGGCCAAGGCCGCCCAGGGTGAGATCATCGTTCTGGAGGGTCTGAACATCGCCGAGCCCAAGACCAAGAGCTACCTGAAGGTGGCCGACGCTCTGAAGGTGAACGGCAAGAAGGTGCTCCTGGTGGTGGACCAGGTGAGCGACAATGTTCGTCTGTCCACCCGCAACGTTCCCAACACGTACGTGATGCGCGCCGAAGACCTCAACACCTATGCGGTTCTGAACAACCGTGTGATGGTTGTCACCGAGGCCTCGCTTGAAGTAATCAACAAACTTTAACCCAAGGAGCAAGCACAACAATGGATATCACTATCAAACCCATCATCACCGAAAAGGCCACACGTCTGACCGAGAAGCTCAACGTGTACACCTTCAGCGTGACGCCCGAGGCCAACAAGTACCAGATCAAGAAGCTCGTTGAAGAGCTTTACGGCGTGAAGGTGGTCCGCGTCAACACCGCAGTGATGCGCCCCAAGAACAAATCGCGCTGGACCAAGAGCGGACTCCTCCGCGGCAAGACCGAGAAATGGAAGAAGGTTCTCGTGAGCCTGGCCCCCGACCAGAATATTGACTTTTACAGCAACATCTAATAGAAAATGGCAGTAAAGAAATTCAAGCCCACCACTCCGGGCCAGAGACACAAAGTTATTGGTGTGTTCAAGCGCGAAGAGGCCGTTAAAACCGCCGACGGCGTAAAAGTTCGCAAGACGACTGCTAACGCACCAGAGAAATCGCTCACTGTAGGCTACCGCGCCAGCGGCGGCCGCAACGCCGAGGGCCATCTGACCACCCGCTACATCGGTGGCGGCCACAAGCGCAAATACCGTATCATCGACTTCAAGCGCACCAAGGACGGCATTCCGGCCGTGGTGAAGACTATCGAATACGATCCTAACCGTTCGGCCCGCATCGCCCTTCTGTACTACAAGGACGGCGCCAAGGCTTACATCATCGCCCCCAACGGCCTGGAAGTGGGTCAGGAGGTTATGAGCGGCAAGGACGCAGCCCCCGAAGTGGGCAACGCACTGCCCCTGTCGAGCATCCCTGTGGGCACGCTGGTTCACAACATCGAGCTCCGTCCGGGCCAGGGTGCCCTGATGGCACGTTCGGCCGGCGCTTTCGCCCAGCTGGTATCGCGCGAGGGAGACTACGCCATCCTGAAGCTGCCTTCGGGAGAGACTCGCAAGGTTCTGTCGGCATGCAAGGCCACTGTAGGCGTTGTAGGCAACAGCGAGCACTCGCTGGAGAGCTCGGGCAAGGCAGGCCGCAGCCGCTGGCTGGGACGCCGTCCGCACAACCGCGGTGTTGTGATGAACCCTGTGGACCACCCCATGGGCGGTGGCGAAGGCCGTGCATCAGGCGGACATCCGCGTTCGCGCAAGGGTCTGTACTCGAAAGGCCTCAAGACCCGCGCCCCCAAGAAACACTCATCAAAGTACATTATCGAGCGTCGCAAGAAGTAAAAGGGCCCTTGGCGCGCTGCCCGTCGAGGGCGTGAGCGTCAAAGCCGTCGCATAAAGACACAACGACACTCTCAAACAAGAAAAGACAATATGAGCCGTTCATTAAAAAAAGGACCCTTTATTAGCGTCAAGCTCGAGAAGAAAGTGGCAGACATGGACGCCAGCGGCAAGAAGGCTGTGATCAAGACCTGGAGCCGTGCATCGATGATCGCCCCCGAGTTCGTAGGACACACCTTCGCCGTTCACAACGGCAACAAGTTCATCCCTGTCTATGTGACAGAGAACATGGTGGGCCACAAGCTCGGCGAGTTCGCCCCCACCCGCACATTCCGCGGCCACGCCGGCAACAAGAAGAAATAAGAATTGCCGACCCTGAGCCGCACGGCCGCCGCGCCCACCGGGCCGGGCCGGGCCAGCAAGCGGTAAAGGACAGAACAACAAACCACAAACAAGAAAAAAGAAACACAACAATAAAATGGGTGTAAGAAAAAGACTATCAGCCGAAAAGAAGAAGGAGCAGGCCGCAAAGACAGCCTTTGCGAAGCTTCAGAACGTTCCTTCCTCACCCCGAAAGATGCGCCTCGTAGCTGACATGATCCGCGGCAAGGAAGTGTTCCGCGCACTGGGTCTGCTGCAGTTCTCCAACAAGGAGGCCGCCGCACGCCTGGAGAAGCTCCTCCGCTCAGCAGTTGCAAACTGGGAGGCCAAAAACGAGCGCAAAGCCGAAAGCGGCGACCTGTACGTGAGCACCATCATGGTCAACTGCGCTCCTATGCTGAAGCGCCTGCGCACCGCCCCCCAGGGCCGCGGCTACCGTATCCGCAAGCGTTCGAACCACGTTACCGTGATCGTTGACACAATCGAAAACAAAAACTCCAAACACGAAGCATAAACCATGGGACAGAAAGTAAATCCTATCAGCAACCGTCTGGGCGTGATCCGCGGTTGGGACTCTAACTGGTTTGGCGGCAAAAAGTATGGCGACACCATCCTCGAAGACTCCAAGCTGCGCCAGTATCTGAATGTCCGCCTGGCCAAATGCAGCGTGTCGCGCATCGTGATCGAGCGCACACTTAAGCTTATCACCATCACCATCTGCACCTCTCGTCCGGGCCTGATCATCGGCAAGGGCGGCCAGGAAGTGGAGAAGCTCAAGGAAGAGCTGAAGAAGATCACTGACAAGGACGTGCAGATCAACATTTTCGAGGTTAAGCGTCCGGAGCTTGACGCCGCCATCGTGGCATCGAGCATCGCACGCCAGATTGAGGGCAAGATTGCCTATCGCCGTGCTGTGAAGATGGCCGTCGCATCGACCATGCGCGCCGGTGCCGAGGGCATCAAGGTACAGGTTTCGGGCCGTCTGAACGGTGCCGAGATTGCTCGCAGCGAGATGTTCAAGGAGGGCCGCACCCCTCTGCACACTCTGCGTGCCGACATTGACTACGCACTTGTGGAGGCTCACACTAAGGTGGGCGTTCTGGGTGTGAAGGTGTGGATCTGCCGTGGCGAAGTTTACGGCAAGCGCGATCTGGCACCTCAGTTCACAGCAGCCAAGAACGAAGGCCGTCCCCAGGGCGGAGCTCCCCGTCGCGGAGGTTTCCGCCGCGGTGCCAAGAGCAACAACCGTTAACCTCAATTAATTCCAAACTTAGCAACATCCAACAACAATGTTACAACCTAAGAAAACGAAATTCCGCCGTCAGCAAAAAGGCCGTATGAAGGGCATCGCCCAGCGCGGCAACCAGCTGGCCTTCGGCTCGTTCGGCATCAAGACGCTGGAGTCGAAATGGATAACCGGCCGTCAGATTGAGGCTGCCCGTATCGCCGTGACCCGCTACATGCAGCGCCAGGGCCAGATCTGGATCCGCATCTTCCCTGACAAGCCCATCACCAAGAAGCCTGCCGAAGTCCGCATGGGTAAAGGTAAAGGTTCGCCCGAAGGATTTGTGGCACCTGTAACTCCGGGCCGCATGATCATCGAGGTTGAGGGCGTAAGCTATGAGATTGCCAAGGAGGCACTCCGCCTGGCAGCCCAGAAGCTTCCCGTGATTACAAAATTCGTGGTACGCCGCGACTATGATCCCACCCAAAACGTCTAATCAGCAATGAAACAGGCAGAAATCAAAGAAATGGCCACGGCAGAGCTCAAGGAGCGCCTTGAGCAGATGGAGAAGGACTACCGCGCACTGGTGGCCCAGCACGCAGTGACTCCCATCGACAATCCCGCCAAGATCACGGCCGACCGCCGCGAGATAGCACGTGTTAAGACCGAACTCCGCGCCCGCGAGCTCAACAAGTAATAAATTTCCCGAACTCTGAAACCAACACTTAAAGAAATGGAAGAAAAGAGAAACCTTCGCAAGGAGCGCGTCGGGGTAGTGTCCAGCAACAAGGGTGACAAGACTATCACTGTCACCGTCAAGTGGAAGGAGAAGCACCCCATCTATGGCAAGTTCGTGAACAAGACCAAGAAGTACCACGCTCACGACGAGAAGAACGAGTGCTCTGTAGGCGACACCGTCCGCGTGATGGAGACCCGCCCCCTGAGCAAGACCAAGAAATGGAGATTAGTAGAAATCATCGAAAAAGTGAAGTAACCCATGATACAGACTGAATCACGCTTAAACGTGGCCGACAACAGCGGAGCCAAGGAAGTGCTCTGCATCCACGTGCTCGGTGGCACCGGCCGCCGCTATGCCTCTGTTGGCGACATCATCGTAGTGACTGTGAAGGCCGCCATTCCGGGCTCTGACGTCAAGAAGGGTACTGTTTCGAAGGCCGTGGTTGTCCGCACCAAGAAGGAGATCCGCCGTGCCGACGGTTCCTACATCCGCTTCGACGACAATGCCTGCGTGCTGCTCAACAACGCCGGCGAACTCCGCGGCACTCGTATCTTCGGCCCTGTTGCCCGCGAGCTCCGCGCCACCAACATGAAAATTGTCTCACTGGCCCCCGAGGTGCTCTGAGGCATAATCAAAACCACTCAGCTAACACACACAGAATATGACAAAGTTACATATCAAAAAAGGTGACAACGTCTACGTTCTCTCCGGTGAGGACCGCGGCAAGACCGGCCGCGTGCTCAGCGTGCAGCCGGCCAAGTACCGTGCAATCGTCGAGGGCGTGAACTTCGTGACGAAGGCCACCAAACCCAGCGCCCAGCACCCGCAGGGCGGCCTGGTGAAGATGGAGGCTCCCATCCATCTGAGCAACCTTGCCCTCGTAGACCCGAAGAGCGGCAAGCCCACCCGTGTGGGCGTCCGTGTCGGCGAAGACGGCAAAAAAGTACGTTATTCTAAAAAATCAGGACAGGAGATCAAATAATGAGCACTACAACTCTTCAGAAAGACTACAAGGAGCGCATTGTCCCCGCCCTTGAGAAAAAGTTCAACTACTCGACCGTGATGCAGGTTCCCCGCCTGGAGAAGATTGTCATCAACCAGGGCATCGGCGAGGCCACCCAGGACAAGAAGCTCATCGACATCGCTGTCAACGAGCTGACGGCCATCACCGGCCAGAAGGCAGTACCGACCCTGTCGCGCAAGGACATTTCGAACTTCAAGCTTCGCAAGAAGATGCCTGTGGGCGTGCGTGTGACTCTGCGTCGCGAGCGCATGTATGAGTTCCTGGAGCGTCTGGTGCGTGTGGCTCTGCCCCGTATCCGTGACTTCAAGGGCATCGAGGGCAAGCTCGACGGCCGCGGCAACTACACGCTGGGCATCACCGAGCAGATCATCTTCCCGGAGATCAACATCGACAACATCAACAAGCTCATGGGCATGAACATCACTTTCGTGACCTCAGCCCCCACCGACGAGGAAGGCTACGCTCTGCTCAAGGAGTTCGGACTTCCGTTTAAAAACGCAAAAAACTGATTTTAACCCATGGCAAAAGAATCAATGAAAGCGCGCGAAGTGAAGCGCGCACGCCTGGTGGAGAAGTACGCTGAGCGCAAGGCCGCCCTCAAGCAGGAGGCCAAGGAGCTGGCCAAGGCCGGCGAGAGCGCCTACGAGGTCTACCAGAAACTGCAGAAGCTCCCCAAGAACGCCTCTTACATCCGCAAGCACAACCGCTGCTCGCTGACGGGCCGTCCGAAAGGCTACATGCGCCAGTTCGGCATCTCCCGCATCCAGTTCCGCGAGATGGCCAGCGCAGGTCTGATTCCGGGCGTTAAGAAGGCAAGCTGGTAAACAGCGGCCATCCGGCAGTGCGCCCCGCCCGCAAGGGTGAGCGGCACCGGCGGAAAAGGCCCCGGCCCCCCAGCCACAGCGTGTGTGGCGTTCCTCTCGGCCGGACCTTCCGCCCCCGCCGCCGGCAATTCCGGGACAGGGTGCAGCAACCGGGCCACCAAACCACAAGAAACAAAGCGGGCCGCGCCGCCCGGCGCACCGGGTACACCGGCCCATCCTTACACCAGACACAGTTAAAGGAAATTTCTTAAATATTGTTGGGAACTCCCCAATCAATTTAAACACCACAAAACAATGACAGATCCAATAGCAGATTATCTCACAAGATTGAGGAACGCTATCAAGGCCAACCACCGCGTGGTCGAGATCCCCGCCTCGAACTTGAAAAAAGAAATCACCAAGATCCTGTTCGAGCAGGGCTACATCCTCAACTACAAGTTCATCGAGGGTGAGACTCCGGCAGGAAAAATCAAAATCGCACTGAAGTACGATCCGGTCAACCGCGTGAACGCGATCCGTGATCTGAAGCGTGTGTCGCGTCCCGGACTGCGCCAGTACACTGGCTACAAGGACATGCCCCGCGTTCTGAACGGCCTGGGCATCGCCATCCTGTCCACTTCTAAGGGCGTGATGACCAACAAGCAGGCTGCCGACGAGAAGATTGGCGGCGAAGTGCTCTGCTACGTTTACTAATCGAATTACTTATCAACCCCAACTAATCTATCTGCAACATGTCAAGAATAGGTAAAGCACCCATTGCAATTCCCGCCGGCGTGACCGTAAAGGTTGATGGTAACACAGTAACCGTCAAGGGCCCGAAAGGCGAACTCACTGAAACTGTAAATCCGGACATCACCGTGAAGGTTGAAGACGGCCACGTGGTTCTGACTCGTCCGAGCGACGACCGCGAGCACCGCGCCATGCACGGTCTGTACCGCGCGCTGGTCCACAACATGGTTGTGGGCGTTTCGGAAGGTTACCGCAAAGAAATGGAACTCGTAGGCGTGGGCTACCGCGCGAATGCCTCCGGCCAGGTCCTGGACCTGTCGCTCGGCTTCAGCCACGCAATATATATCAAGCTCCCCGCCGAGATCAAGGTCGAGGCCAAGAGCGAGCGCAACAAGAACCCTCTGATCATCCTTGAGAGCGCCGACAAGCAGCTGCTCGGCCAGGTATGCGCCAAGATCCGCTCACTGCGCAAGCCGGAACCCTACAAGGGCAAGGGCATCAAGTTTGTGGGCGAGATCATCCGCCGCAAGTCAGGTAAGTCGGCAGGTGCCAAATAACCTTTAAAACGAAGAAACTATCATGGTAACTAAGATACAGAGAAGAAACAAAATCAAGACCCGCATCCGCGGTAAAATCTCCGGCACCGCCCAGCGTCCGCGCATGACCGTGTTCCGCTCCAACAAGCAGATCTACGTTCAGCTCGTCGACGACCTGGCCGGCAAGACCCTTGTATCAGCCTCCTCACGCGGCCTCGAGGCCGCCGGCACCAAGAGCGAGGTGGCAGCCCAGGTGGGCAAGGCTGTGGCCGAAAAGGCCCTTCAGGCCGGCATCACCGAAGTAGTTTTCGACCGCAACGGCTATCTGTTCCACGGTCGTGTTAAATCACTTGCTGACGCTGCTCGCGAAGGCGGACTCAAATTCTGATCAAATCATGGCAAACAAGAACAACCGCGTAAAGAATACAAGCGACCTCGAGCTGAAAGACCGTCTCGTGGCCATCAACCGCGTCACCAAGGTAACCAAGGGCGGACGCGCATTCACCTTCGCCGCCATCGTAGTAGTTGGCGACGGCAACGGCATTGTGGGCTGGGGTCTTGGCAAGGCCAACGAGGTTCAGGCAGCCATCGCCAAGGGCGTTGAGTCGGCCAAGAAGAACCTGATCCGCGTTCCTGTGCACAAGGGCACTCTGCCCCACGAGCAGGTGGCAAAGTTCGGCGGCTCCCGCATCATCCTGAAGCCTGCCTCGCACGGTACCGGCGTAAAGGCCGGCGGCGCTATGCGCGCAGTGCTTGAGAGTGTGGGTGTGACCGACGTTCTGGCCAAGTCGAAGGGTTCGTCGAACCCCCACAACCTGGTCAAGGCCACTATCGCCGCTCTCGGCGAGATGCGCTCACCGGCCCAGGTGGCACAGAACCGCGGCGTAAGCGTGGAGAAGGTGTTCAAGGGCTGATAACCGCCGCCCTAAGGGGTCCCGGCTCCCTCGGAAGGGGGCGCGGGGACGCTCAGGGGCGGGGCTCCGTGAAACCAAACATATCCCAACAGAAATCCCATTAGTCCAAACACACAAATGGCACAGATAAAAATCACACAGACCAAGAGCCGCATCAACTGCCCGATGACGCAGAAGCGCACTCTTGACGCCCTGGGTCTCCACAAGATGAACCACACTGTGGTCAAGGAGGACACTCCCTCTGTCCGCGGCATGATTCAGAAGGTTCACCACCTGGTGACTGTCACCGAGGCCTGAGCCGGCTGACGCCTCCGGGCGCTGTGTCCGGGGGCGGCCCAAGCAGGCTAACACCTTTTTTAGATTCAAAAAAGACCAACTTATTTAAAAAACAAAAAAGACAATGGACTTAAGCAACATATCTCCCGCAGCCGGCTCTGTCAAGCAGAAAACCCGCATAGGTCGTGGTCCCGGTTCGGGCAAGGGCGGAACATCCACCCGCGGTCACAAGGGCGCCAAGTCGCGCTCGGGCTACAAACGCAAGATCGGTTTTGAAGGCGGCCAGATGCCTCTTCAGCGCCGTCTGCCCAAGTTCGGCTTCAAGAACATCAACCGCGTAGAGTACAAGGCTGTGAATCTGGATCTGATCCAGGCTCTGGCCGACGCCAAAAACCTCACCAAGATCGGACTCGACGAAATGCGCGCAGCCGGCCTCGCCAACCGCAACCAGCTCATCAAAATCCTGGCCAACGGCACGGTGACTTCGGCTCTCACCATCGAAGCAAACGCATTTTCGGCCGCTGCTCAGAAAGCCATCGAGGCTGCTGGGGGCACCATCACAAAAGTCTGATAAAAACTTGTCATGAGATTCATCGAAACTTTAAAAAACATCTGGACCATCGAGGAGCTGCGCAAGCGTCTGCTCATCACCTGTCTGCTGGTTCTCATCTACCGTCTGGGCTGCTATGTGGTTCTGCCCGGTGTTTCGCCGGCTGCCATCGACGCTCTGTCGGCTTTCACCAACAAGACGGGCATGATGCAGCTTCTCGACATGTTCTCGGGCGGTGCCTTCTCGCAGGCATCTGTCTTCGCGCTGGGCATTATGCCTTATATCACGGCTTCGATTGTGATCCAGCTTCTGGGCATGGTTCTTCCGTCTTTCCAGAAGATGCAGCGCGAGGGTGAGAGCGGCCGCCAGAAGCTGAACCAGTACACTCGCTATCTGACTGTGCTGATTCTGTGTCTGCAGGCTCCCGCCTATCTGTTCAATCTCCAGGTGCAGGTGAGCCAGGCCGGCGCCGCCGCCACTATGGCTTTCACCTTCTGGTCGTATCTTTACCTGACCATCATCCTGGCCGCCGGCTCCATGTTCATCATGTGGCTTGGCGAGCGCATCACTGACCGCGGCATCGGCAACGGTATCAGCTTCATCATCCTGGTGGGCATCATCGCCCGTCTGCCGGGAGCTTTCTTCTATGAGTTCACAAGCCGTCTGCCGGGCGCATCCGGTTCGGAGGGCGGTCTGGTGATGTTCGTGGTTGAGGTTGTGCTGTTGTTCGCTGTGACTGTGGGCGCTGTGATGCTGGTGCAGGGCACCCGCAAGGTGCCTGTGCAGTATGCCAAGCGTATCGTGGGCAACCGTCAGTACGGCGGCGCGCGCCAGTACATTCCCCTGAAGGTGAATGCCGCCGGCGTGATGCCTATCATCTTCGCCCAGGCCATCATGTTCATCCCCATCACTCTGGCGGGCTTCGGAGCTTCGTCTGACACGGGACACGGTCTGGTTCAGGCTCTGACCGATATCAACGGATTCTGGTACAATCTGATCTTCTTTGTGATGATTGTGGCGTTCACATACTTCTACACTGCCATCACTGTGCGTCCGACGCAGATGGCCGAGGAGATGAAGCGCAACAATGGTTTCATTCCGGGTGTAAAGCCGGGCAAGAAGACTGCCGAGTACCTGGACGCCATCATGGACCGCATCACTCTGCCGGGTTCTATCTTCCTGGGCATTGTGGCCATTCTGCCGGCGTTCGCCCGTTTCTTCGGCATCAGCCAGAACTTCGCCCAGTTCTTCGGCGGCACTTCGCTGCTGATCATGGTGGGCGTGGTGCTGGACACTCTGCAGCAGATCGAGTCGCACCTGATGATGCACCACTATGATGGTCTCATGAAGGAGGGCAAGATCAAGGGCCGCACCACCGGCTCTGCCTATTGAGAACAGTCACGCGGCCTTCCCGCTGCCTCGGCAGGCAGCCCGCCGGCCATCTGAACATTAGTGAAATATCTATCCAAGTCATCCAAACACAAACCACCGTTTTTCAGATATGATCTATCTTAAGACACCTGAGGAAATCGAGGCCATGAAGCCGGCGGCTGATCTGATCAGCCGCACTATGGGCGAGGTGGCCAAGTGGATTGAGCCCGGAGTGACTACCCGCAAACTTGACACCGTTGCCCGTGAGTATATCATGGACAACGGGGGCAAGCCTGCCTGCCTGGGTTACGGTGGCTTCCCCGCAACGCTGTGTGTGGAGGTCAACGAGACGATTGTCCACGGTTTTCCGTCGTCGTACGCTCTGCGTGAGGGCGACATTGTGGGCATCGACACTGTGGTGGAGAAGGGCGGGTTCATGGCCGACATGTGCTACACTTTCGCCGTTGGCGACATCGCTCCGGAAGTCATGGCTCTGTGCCGCACCACCAAGGAGTCACTCTATGTGGGCATCGAGGCTTGTCGTCCCGGTCACCGTATCGGCGACATTGCCAACGCCATCCAGACTTACTGCGAGCGCCGCAACTACTCTGTTGTGCGCGAGATGTGCGGCCACGGCATCGGCCGTGACATGCACGAGGACCCTGAGGTGCCCAACTATGGGCGCCGGGGCATCGGCCCTGTGATCCGCAACGGCATGGTGATCTGCATCGAGCCGATGATCAACATGGGCAGCCGCAACATTGTCATCGAGCGCGACGGCTGGACTTGCCGCACCCGCGACCGCAAGCCGTCGGCTCACTATGAGCACACTGTGGCGGTTCTGGACGGCGAGACGCACAAGCTGACGACGTTCGACTACATCCGGGAGGCTTTGGGTCCGGAGCGGTTCATCTGAGCCGCGGCTGGCACGCACCGACTTCATCAATAACCACTCATCTGACAACAAACCACACACACTTTCCAAGCACACAGTTCGTATTATGGCAAAACAAGCAGCAATAGAACAGGACGGCACCGTCATCGAGGCTCTTTCCAACGCGATGTTCCGCGTGGAGCTTGAGAACGGCCACCAGATCACAGCCCATATAGCCGGCAAGATGCGTATGCACTATATCAAGATTCTGCCCGGCGACAAGGTAAAGGTGGAGATGTCGCCCTACGATCTCTCGAAGGGACGTATCGCTTTCCGCTACAAATAAGACTGTCGCGCCTGTATAATCCTCCTCTGTATATACACTTACAAGCACACAAAGAAAACTAAAAGATATGAAAGTTAGAGCTTCAGTCAAGAAACGCACCCCGGACTCGAAGATAGTCCGCCGCAAGGGGCGCCTGTATGTGATCAACAAAAAGAATCCCAAGTACAAACAACGTCAAGGATAAGATGGGTCTGACCGGGACGGCCGTCAGTGGCCTACGCCCCGGATTCCGACCAGCAAGATCCATAACAATCGAACAATTATGGCAGTAAGAATAGTGGGAGTTGACCTCCCCCAGAACAAAAGAGGTGAAATAGCCTTGACCTACATCTTCGGCATCGGCCGCAGCTCCGCCCAGAAAATCCTGGACGAGGCAGGCGTTGACCGCAACATCAAAGTACAGGACTGGACCGACGAGCAGGCCGCCAAGGTCCGCGAGGTTATCGGCGCCAACTACAAGGTGGAGGGTGACCTTCGTTCGGAGATCCAGCTCCACATCAAGCGTCTGATGGACATCGGCTGCTACCGCGGCATCCGTCACCGTAACGGTCTTCCCGTCCGCGGTCAGTCCACCAAGAACAACGCCCGCACCCGCAAGGGCCGCAAGAAAACCGTTGCTAACAAGAAAAAAGCTACCAAATAATAACATAACCATACACTATGGCAAAGAAAACAGTCGCAGCCAAGAAGAGAAACGTAAAGGTTTCGGCCGAGGGCCAGCTTCACGTGCACTCCTCTTTCAACAATATCATTGTATGCCTGGCCAACTCCGAGGGTCAGGTCATCTCCTGGTCGTCGGCCGGCAAAATGGGTTTCCGTGGTTCGAAGAAGAACACACCCTATGCCGCCCAGATGGCAGCACAGGATTGCGCCAAGACCGCGTATGACCTGGGTCTGCGCAAGGTAAAGGCTTATGTGAAGGGTCCGGGCAATGGCCGTGAGTCGGCTATCCGCACCATCCACGGAGCCGGTATCGAAGTTGTTGAAATCATCGACGTAACTCCGCTGCCGCACAACGGCTGCCGTCCTCCGAAGCGTCGTCGCGTGTGATGTGAGTGGCCCGGCGCCGTCCGAGGCCGGCCTCCGGCCGTGCCGACGGCGGCTGCCGCCAACCCCCGCATTTAATCAGTGAAAAAGGTCACTGCCGGCATTTGCCTCCATAACCCGGCTGACGAAGCCGGACGATGGGAAAGACGATGACGGTGACGTTTCAAACTGACTGACACTAAAACCACAACTATCCGGGTGCCCGGGTCAGCGAACCCCAAGGCCCCGACTCTACAACCTCAACTCTTTTAGACTTTTCCGGCCCCGGTGCCGGAGCAAAACTAAACTTCAATACCCAAACCCGACGCTGAAAACGGTCCACGTCGGCCAGGCGGTGCCCCATCGGCGGGCATGAAGCCGGCAACAGGCTGACATCCTCATGGTCCGGAGTGAATATTGACCACACTTTTATCCCTTCACCTCTCTGTGGTCGCGGCTGCACCGAGCGGCTTTGAGGCGGAATCGCGGAGGCGTCAAAAACTAAACTGATTAAATAAAATGGCAAGATACACTGGTCCCAAAACCAAAATCGCCCGCAAGTTCGGCGAACCCATCTACGGGCCCGACAAAGTGCTCCAACGTCGCAACTTCCCCCCCGGCCAGCACGGCCAGAACAAGCGTCGCAAAACTTCTGAGTACGGCACACAGCTGCGCGAGAAGCAGAAGGTTAAGTACGCTTACGGTGTTCTGGAGAAGCAGTTCCGCAATCTTTTCGACAAGGCCCTGTCAATGAAGGGTATCACCGGCGAGATTCTGCTGCAGCTTCTGGAGAGCCGTCTGGACAATGTGGTTTACCGTCTGGGCATCGCCCCGACCCGCGCCGCTGCCCGTCAGCTGGTTCTGCACCGCCACATCACTCTTAACGGCGAGGTTGTGAACATTCCTTCGTTCCACGTTAAGCCCGGCGACATCGTTGGTGTGCGTGAGCGCTCCAAGTCGCTGGAGGTTATCGGCGACGCTCTGGCCGGTTTCAACCACACCAAGTACCCCTGGATTGAGTGGGACGAGGCTGCAAAGGCCGGCAAGTTCCTCCATGTTCCTGCACGCGAGGACATCCCCGAACCCATCAAGGAGCAGCTCATCGTCGAGTTGTACTCTAAATAATAAACTAACTCTAAAAACTTCCACGATCCATGGCTATATTAGCATTCCAGAAACCCGAGAAAGTGCTTATGCTTGAGGCTAACAGCTTCTTTGGCAAGTTCGAGTTCAAACCCTTGGAACCGGGCTATGGCATCACCGTGGGCAACGCCCTGCGCCGAGTTCTGCTCTCCGCTCTTGAGGGATTTGCAATCTCCTCGATCAAGATTGACGGCGTGAAACACGAATTCGATACCATCCCCGGAGTGAAGGAAGATGTTGCCAACATCATCCTCAACCTCAAGAAAGTGGTTCTCAAACAGACCGTTGAGGACACTGACTTCGAAAAGGCCACCATCACCGTATCGGGCACGGAAGTTTTCACCGCCGGCGACATCAGCAAGGCTCTGACCGGGTTTGAGGTTCTCAACCCGGAGCTTGTCATCTGCCATCTGGATCCCGAAGCAAGTTTCACCATCGTTCTGACCATCAACAAGGGCCGTGGCTGGGTCCCCGCCGACGAGAACCAAACTCCCGCCGACGACATCCAGACCATCGCGATAGACTCTATCTACACGCCCATCAAGAATGTGAAGTACACGATTGAGAACTTCCGCGTGGACCAGAAGACTGACTATGACAAGCTGACCTTGGAGATCACCACCGACGGATCCATTCACCCCAAGGACGCCCTCAAGGAGGCCGCCCGCATCCTGATTTTCCACTTCATGCTCTTCTCGGACGAGAAGATCACCCTCGAGCCCACCGAGAACGACGGCAACGAGGAGTTCGATGAGGAGGTGCTCAAGATGCGTCAGCTGCTGAAGACGAAGCTGGTGGACATGAACCTTTCGGTTCGCGCCCTCAACTGTCTGAAGAGCGCCGAGGTCGAGACTCTCGGCGAGCTGGTTGTCTTCAACAAGACTGACCTGCTCAAGTTCCGCAACTTCGGCAAGAAGTCGCTGACTGAACTCGACGAGTTCCTGGCTTCGCTCAACCTGTCCTTCGGTATGGACATTTCAAAATACAAACTCGATAAAGACTGACTTTCACGATGAGACACAATAAGAAATTCAACCACCTGAGCCGCAAGAAAGCACACCGCGACTCTCTGCTGGCCAACATGACCATCTCCCTGATCATGCACAAGCGTATCTTCACCACCCTGGCCAAGGCCAAGGCACTCCGCATCTACGCCGAGCCTCTGATCAACCGCGCCAAGGAAGACTCCATGGCCAACCGCCGTCTGGTTTTCTCTTACCTCCAGAACAAGGAAGCCATCAAGGAGCTTTTCAACGACGTAGCACAGAAGATTGCCGACCGTCCAGGCGGCTACACCCGCATCCTGAAGACCGGCAACCGTCTGGGCGACAACGCCAAGACTTGCTTCATTGAGCTGGTTGACTACAACGAGGCCATGCTCAACGACAAGAAGGACGCCAAGGCAAAGACCACTCGCCGCTCACGCCGCAAATCGGCCGCTCCCGCCGCCGAGGCCGCTGCTCCCGCAGCCGAGGCTCCCGCAGCTGAATAAGCGAGGGCTGTCCAAGACAAGCCAATTCCCGACCCCGGACTCTCAGGCCGCAAGGCCCGGGTCCGGGGTTGTCTTTTTCGGCGCGGGCGGCTTTGGCGGCTCTGTCCGGCCGGGGTGCGGGCGTTCCCTGACGGGCTCCGGACTGTGTTCCGGGCCGTCTGAGGGCTCCAATTAGCTTTTATGTTGCATATTTAAGGCTATTTAAATGGCATATATCAGCATTTTTGGTTAAATTTGCACCGTAAAACACAGTTAACGACATTAACCCTTCATAAACAGTTATCAATCATGAAAATTGAGAAAATTATCGGACGCGAAGTCCTCGACAGCCGTGGCAATCCCACCGTTGAAGTTGACGTAATCCTTGAAAGCGGCGCACGTGGCCGCGCTTCTGTTCCCTCAGGCGCTTCTACCGGCGTGAACGAGGCTCTGGAGCTGCGCGACGGCGACAAGAACCGCTACATGGGCAAGGGCGTGCTCAAGGCTGTTGCCAATGTGAACGGCCCCATCGCCGAGGCCCTCAAAGGCATGTCGGCTCTTGACCAGATCGCCATCGACGAGGCTATGCTGAAGCTTGACGGCACCGACACCAAGTCGAACCTCGGCGCCAACGCCATCCTGGGCGTTTCGCTGGCCGTTGCCAAGGCTGCTGCCGACTATCTGGACCTCCCCCTCTACAAGTATATCGGCGGCTGCAACACTTACGTGCTCCCCGTTCCCATGATGAACATCATCAACGGCGGTGCTCACTCTGACGCCCCCATCTGCTTCCAGGAGTTCATGATCCGTCCCATCGGCGCCACCTCGTTCCACGAGGGCATCCGCATGGGCACCGAGGTGTTCCACAACCTGAAGAAGGTCCTCAAGGAGCGCAACCTCTCTACCGCCGTTGGCGACGAGGGTGGTTTCGCACCCAACCTTGACGGCACCGAGGACGCTCTCGGCGTCATCATCAAGGCTATCGAGCTCGCCGGCTATGTTCCCGGCAAGGACGTTACCATCGGCCTTGACTGCGCATCTTCCGAGTTCTACCACGACGGCGTTTACGACTACACCTGGAAGCAGGGTGCCGACGCTCCCAAACTGACTTCTGCCGAGCAGGCCGAGTTCCTCAAGGGCCTCGTTGAGAAGTTCCCCATCGACTCAATCGAAGACGGCATGGCCGAGAACGACTGGGAAGGCTGGAAGATCCTCACCGACCTCATCGGCGGCCAGTGCCAGCTCGTGGGCGACGACCTGTTCGTTACCAACGTGAAGTATCTGAAGCGCGGCATCGACGAGGGTTGCGCCAACTCTATCCTCGTTAAGGTTAACCAGATCGGTTCTCTGACCGAGACCCTCCGCGCCGTAGAGCTCGCTCAGCGCAACGGTTACACCGCAGTCATCTCGCACCGTTCTGGCGAGACTGAGGATGCCACCATCGCCGACATCGCTGTTGCCACCAACGCCGGCCAGATCAAGACTGGTTCTGCCAGCCGTTCTGACCGTATGGCCAAGTACAACCAGCTCCTCCGCATCGAAGAGGAGCTCGGCGCCGCTGCTGTTTACGGCTACGGCAAGAAGACCAAGCGTCAGGCCTGATAACATCCCCTGTGTCCTCGCCTGTTGAAGACACTGTCCGGAAACTATAGAGCCCGGTCCGCAAATATTGCGGACCGGGCTCCGTGGTTTTTGTGGCGTTATATCGGAATGTGTGAAGGGTGGGGATGATCTGTTGGCTGTGAGCAGGGTTGGCCGACGGGGAGGGTTGCCGGCGGCCTTTTTGGCACAGTTCCGGAGTGCAAGGGGGGTCAGTCGCGGAGGCGGATCACGCGGATGCCGGTGAAATAACGGTTGCGCTTCAGGTAGTCGGACAGGGGCTCTTCGCTCACCATCACGCGGCCGCCGCCGAGCGATGCGTGGAGCAGGTAGGCCACGCCGTCGCGCATGAGCACCATGCCCATGTGGGTTGTGTCGAGATTTTTCAGCGTGGAGGTCAGGCTCAGAATGTCGCCGCTGCGCAGCTTCTGCTGCACTTTCTTGTCGCCAACGTTGCGTGTGCGCAGATAGGGGTGGCGGTGGTTGCGGTAGCCCATCTCCACGGCTTTGATGCGTTCAAAGGTGGCGGAGTCCTTCAGGGCGGGGTATTTGTCGCGGTTGGCGCTCATGAAGTCGATGGTTTTGACGGCGAATGTGGCCGGTTCGAATTCGTCGGTCACCTCGCGCACCAGGCCGCGGTAAGAGTTGTTGACAATCCAGTCGCTGATGTAGTGCAGGCGCGAGCCGTAGCCGTCCAGCTCGCCGTTGCGGTAGCGGATCTGTTCCAGGTTGTAGACAAAGTCGCGCCAGCTGGAGCGTCCTTCGCCGGCAGTTATGGCCAGTGCGGCCACGGTTTCGATGAAAGTGGTGCAGTCGAGCTCGTCGACGTTGACGCGGAGAAGCTCTTCGTCGCCTTCGAGAGTGTGGGCCACGTAGGGCGTGCCTATGAATTCCTGGCCGAGGAAGGCCATGCGGGCGTTGGCGTCGGGGAGGCGTGCCTCGATTACCTTGGTGAGGAGGTTGTTTATCTTTACGGTGTCGGTGGCTTCGTTGTGGAAGGCGATTTGCTGGGGATTTACGGCCGCGGCGCCGATGGCGGAGGCCATGGCGAGGGCTACGGTTGCGGCTTTCAGAGTTCCGCCGCCGAGGTTGGCAGGGAAAAATCGGGATATATTCATAATGCGTAATGCTTGGTTATACTATTGTGCGATGGCGGCGCGGCGCCGATGGCTGCCGTGCATGACCACAAATTTAATATTATTTTAAGGAATATTCAAGATTGGATGGCCGGGCCAAATGAAAAATTCCATCATCCGTGCCATTCTGACCAATGGCGAGTGACGAAATTGTGTGCTTCTCGGCATGGCCGCGGGTAAAAAAAGTGGGTTTGATTTGTAGGGCTTATTCATCGGTTGCGGAAAATTTTTGCCCTCGCAGGAGGAAAAAGTGAGTCTGGCCTAAAATTTATGCCGCAAAATCATGTTGTAAAACATATTCCCGGATTTTGCGGCCTTCGACTGGGGCAACACGCACTATGACAGCCCGTTGCAAGGGTGCAACAGGCCGCCGGCAACACGCGAGGGGAGCAAAAAGTTCGCATAAAAGTGTTAAAATGTATTAAATAAAGCGGGAATATTTTGGCGGTAACGAAAAAGTGCCTAACTTTGCATCCGCAAACGGGGGACAGCCCCCGGGCGAAAATAGAACATTGAAACATTTGCAATAGAACAAGACGAAGTAGTACAAGAGAAACGAGGCGTCTCTGAGGAGATGCCGAGCCACTCTGTCAAATTTCCGAAGACTCGATAACGGTTCAGTCCGGCCAAAAGATCCGACTCCGAATCCGCACGCCCCGCATCAAAGCGGAGCGGTCTACAAGACAACAGATTCAGTTGTCTTGGTTCTTGATTTAGAAAA
>JAXJRL010000018.1:0-21429 GCA_036310635.1 Muribaculaceae bacterium
GACCGCACCAAGGAGCCCGGAGCAAACGGCGAGCCCCTGTACCTGGACGTTCGCGACGCCTTCTACGGCCGCGAGAACGCTCCGGTGATCGTTGGCGGCCGCTACGGTCTGTCGTCGAAGGACACCACTCCCTCGCAGATCATCGGCGTGTACGAGAACCTGGCCCTGCCCGAACCCAAGCACGGCTTCACCATCTCGATCGTTGACGACGTGACCTTCACCTCGCTGCCCCTGCCCGAAGAGAAGGCTCTGGGCAACGCAGGCACCTTCGAGGCCAAGTTCTACGGCCTCGGCGCCGACGGCACCGTGGGCGCAAACAAGAACTCGGTGAAGATCATCGGCGACAACACCAACAAGTACTGCCAGGCATACTTCGCATACGACTCGAAGAAGTCGGGCGGCTTCACCTGCTCGCACCTCCGCTTCGGCGACGAGCCCATCCGCTCCACTTACCTGGTGAACACGCCCAACTTCGTGGCTTGCCACGTACAGGCCTACCTGCACATGTACGATGTGACCCGCGGCCTGCGCGACGGCGGCACATTCCTGCTGAACACCATCTGGCAAGGTGACGAGCTGGCCAAGAACCTTCCCGACAACGTGAAGCGCTACTTCGCCGAGCACAACATCACCGTCTACTATATCAACGCCACCAAGATTGCCCAGGAAATCGGCCTTGGCAACCGCACCAACACCATCCTGCAGAGCGCATTCTTCCGCATCACCGAGGTTATCCCCGTTGACCTGGCCGTGGAGCAGATGAAGAAGTTCATCGTGAAGTCGTACGGCAAGAAGGGTCAGGACGTTGTGGACAAGAACTTTGCAGCCGTTGACCGCGGCGGCGAGTACAGCAAGCTCGACGTGGATCCCGCATGGGCCCAGCTGTCGGCCGAGGCTCCGACCGTCAACGACGACGCTCCCGCATTCATCAAGGAGATTGTTCGCCCCATCAACGCCCAGAACGGCGACCTGCTGAAGGTGAGCGTCTTCAAGGACAACGCCGACGGCACCTGGCCCCAGGGCACTGCCCGCTACGAGAAGCGCGGTGTGGCAGCCTTCGTTCCCGAATGGGACCCCGAGAACTGCATTCAGTGCAACAAGTGCGCATATGTGTGCCCCCACGCCGCCATCCGTCCGTTCATCCTCACCCCCGAGGAGATGGCCGCCGCTCCCTTCGGCGAGAACGAGTCGCTGGCCACACTGGCACCCAAGACTTCGCCCCTGGCGCAGACCCGCTTCGTGCAGGCCGTCGACGTGCTCGACTGCCTCGGCTGCGGCAACTGCGTTGACGTATGCCCCGGCAAGAAGGGCAACAAGGCCCTGGTCATGAAGCCCCTGGAGGAGGAGCTGGAGATGCAGCCCACCTGGGACTACTGCACCGACCACGTAACCTCGAAGCAGGACATGTTCGACCTGAAGCTCACGGTGAAGAACAGCCAGTTCGCCACCCCGCTCTTCGAGTTCTCGGGCGCATGCTCGGGTTGCGGCGAAACTCCCTACCTGAAACTCATGAGCCAGCTCTACGGCGACCATCAGATGATTGCCAACGCCACCGGCTGCTCGTCAATCTACTCGGGCTCAGTGCCCTCCACCCCCTACACCAAGAATGCCGAGGGCCACGGTCCGGCATGGGCCAACTCGCTGTTCGAGGACTTCGCCGAGTTCGGTCTGGGCATGAACCTGGCCACCGGCAAGATCCGCGAGCGCGTAGCCATGCTTCTGACCCAGGCTCTTGACTGCCCGAAGTGCTCGGACGAGATCAAGGCTCTGGCCAAGGAATGGCTGGACGCTCCGCACGACGCCATCGTTACCCGCCGCGTCACCGACAAGCTGGTGCCCCTGTGCGAGGCTTGCGGCTGCGACACCTGCAAGGCCATTCTGGAACTGCAGAACTTCCTGCCCGCCCGCTCGCAGTGGATCATCGCCGGTGACGGCGCCGCCTACGACATCGGCTTCGGCGGTCTTGACCACGTGCTGGCATCGGGCAAGAACGTGAACGTTCTGGTTCTCGACACCGAGGTTTACTCCAACACCGGCGGCCAGGCTTCGAAGTCGACCCCCGTTGGCGCCATCGCCAAGTTTGCCGCTGCCGGCAAGCGCATCCGCAAGAAGGACCTTGGCCTCATCGCCAGCACCTACGGCTATGTGTACTGCGCACAGGTGGCCATGGGCGCCGACCAGGCCCAGACTCTCAAGGCCTTCCGCGAGGCCGAGGCTTACGACGGTCCGTCGCTGATCATCGCCTACTCGCCCTGTATCAACCACGGTCTGAAGGCCGGCATGGGCCACGCCCAGGAAGAGGAGCGTCGCGCCGTTGAGTGCGGCTACTGGCACTTGTGGCGCTACAACCCCGTTCTGGAGGAAGAGGGCAAGAATCCGTTCAGCCTCGACTCCAAGCAGCCTGACTGGAGCAAGTTCCAGGACTTCCTGAAGGGCGAGGTGCGCTATGCATCGGTGATGAAGCAGTACCCGAACGAGGCTGAGGAGCTGTTCAAGGCCGCCCAGGCCAACGCTCTGTGGCGCTACAACAACTACCGTCGTCTGGCCCAGCAGCAGTGGGGTCAGGACCCGGAGATCGGCGTCATCGAGAAGATGAACGAGAAGTAATCCATTAGGGTTACCCAAGAATACTGACAGCGGCAGGCTGCACCTTTCGGGGTGCAGCCTGCTGTGTTTTTTAGAAGAAGTTATGGATTGGCTTGGGGATGTTGAGGGGGCGGACGCTCGGACCGAGCGTCCCTACATTGTCGCTGCGCTTGGGTTGCAATGGGGGCAGACGCTCGACCGAGCGTCCCTACATTGTCGCTGTGCCTGGGTTGTAATGGGCGCGAACGCTCGGACCGAGCGTCCCTACATTGTCGCTGCGCTTGGGTTGTAATGGGCGCGGACGCTCGACCGAGCGTCCCTACATTGTCGCTGTGCTTGGGTTGCAATGGGGGCAGACGCTCGAACCGAGCGTCCCTACAGGGGATGGAAGTCAATGGGATTCAGAGCGTGGCCGGGGGAGTTGCCTGGGCCGAGGCGGTGGGCAGGGTGTCGGGGAGCGCCGGTGTGTCGACTATGGTGGAGCGCAGGGAGTCGGGCTTGGCCTCGCTTACGACGGGGCGCGGCGAGGGCTCAGTGATCCAGCGCAGGAAGTCGTTGCGCGAGCCGTTGAAGGTGTTGATGTCAACCGGTGTGGGGATGCCTGCCACGCGGCCGTTGTGGCTGTGCTGCCACAGGTGTCGGCGGTCCTCGTCGTCGGGGAGGCGTCCTGAGGCGAGCCATAGGTCGAGGTGGTCAAAGTTGCCGCGGATGTAGCGGTTGTACTCGCCCAGGTTGCAATAGATCATCACTCGGTGGCCTCGGCGCAGCAGGTACTCCGACATGTCGCGCAGGCGTCCGACGATGCGGTAGTAGCTCACATCGGTGGCGTTGGAGGCGGTCTCGAAGTCGATTACGAGGGGCATGATGGTGGACATGGAGTCAATCGCGGCGAGGAAGTGGCGGGCCTGGCGCACGCCGCCACGATCAAAGCGGAAGAAATGGTAGAAGCCGACCATGAGGCCCTGGCTGACAGCGCCCTCGTAGTTGTGGCGCAGGCGTTTGTCCGTGTGGTTCACGCCCTCGGTGGCTTTGATGTAGACAAAGTCGACGGAATCGGCCACGACGCGGGCGAAGTCTATCTCGCCATTGTGGTGCGATATATCTATTCCCTTGACCGGAAACTGTTTGCGCGGCACATCGACATGGAGCGACGACTGCGCGGGCTGGCCTGCGGCCATGCGTCCGAGGCGCTCGTAGAGCTGTGGGCGCACCACCCACACCGCCACGGCCAGGAGGGCCACGGCGACGACAGCGAACAGTATGTAAAACCAGAGTCTGCGCATATTGGGGCTCGCAAATATACACATTTTCTGTGGAATTTCACGCCGCGAACTTGACACAGGGATGGCATGCGGGGAACAAAATGCTCCGGTAAACGTAAAATTATGCCGATAACCGATTAATTATGGAAATTTTTCGTGATAATCTGGGTATGTTTCGCAATTTTTGTGTTATCTTTGCCCCGAGATAGAGGCCGGGTCCGCCACCTGAATCGGGCACGGCGCAATGACATCCCTTAAATCACTGATACACAATCAACTATGGAGGTGCCTTAACCTCCTTAATAAACTTTTCTACAATCCTTATCATGTTAGAGAAAACCAACGTAAAAGTTCTCGACAAAGTTGTCGTGAGATTTTCGGGCGACTCGGGCGACGGCATGCAGCTTGCCGGAAACATCTTCACGAATGTTTCGGCCGGAGTAGGCAACCAAGTGTCAACCTTCCCCGACTATCCCGCTGAAATCCGTGCCCCGCAGGGTTCGCTCAGCGGCGTATCGGGCTTCCAGGTGAGCGTGGGCAAAGGCGTCCACACCCCCGGCGACAAATGCGACGTGCTGGTGGCCATGAATCCGGCAGCCTTGAAGCAAAACATCAAGTTTCTGAAGCCCGGCGGCGTAATCCTGGTAGACATCGACTCGTTCACCGAGGCCGATATGAAGAAAGCCCTTTACGTGACCGACAACGCCTTCAAGGAGCTCGGCATCACCTCGCAGGTTCTGGAAGTGCCTGTAACATCCATGACCAAGGCCGCCCTGGCCGACAGCGGCATGGACAACAAGAGCATGATGAAGTGCCGCAACATCTTCGCCCTGGGCCTGGTGTGCTGGCTCTTCGACCGTCCTCTGCCCGCAGCCGAGAACTTCATCCGCAATAAATTCGCCAAAAAGCCTGCCATCGCCGAGGCCAACATCAAGGTGATCGAGGCCGGCTACAACTATGGCCACAATATCCACGCCAGCGTTTCGACCTACCGCATCGAGACCGAGGATCCGCGTCCGGGCGTGTACACCGACATCAACGGCAACACCGCCACCGCCTGGGGCCTGATCATGGCCTCGGAGAAGTCGGGCCGTCCCCTGTTCCTGGGCTCCTACCCCATCACCCCCGCCACCGACATCCTGCATGAGCTGGCCAAGCGCAAAGACCTGGGCGTCAAGGCAGTGCAGATGGAGGACGAGATTGCAGGCGTATGCTCGGCCATCGGCGCATCGTTCGCCGGCAACCTGGCAGTGACATCAACTTCCGGTCCCGGCCTGGCTCTGAAGAGCGAGGGCATCGGCCTGGCTGTCATCGCCGAACTTCCGCTGGTAGTCATCGACGTGCAGCGCGGCGGCCCCTCGACCGGTCTTCCCACCAAGACCGAGCAGACCGACCTGATGCAGGCCCTCTACGGCCGCAACGGCGAAAGCCCCGTGGTGGTAGTGGCTCCGGCAAGCCCCACCGACTGCTTCACCATGGCCTTCGAGGCATGCCGTCTGGCCATCCAGCACATGACCCCGGTGATCCTGCTCAGCGACGCCTTCATCGGCAACGGTTCGAGCGCATGGCGCATTCCCGAGGCTGACGAATATCCCGAAATCAAGCCCAACTATGTGCCCGCCGAGCTCCGCGACGGCAGCTGGAAGCCCTATCAGCGCAACGAGGAACTGGTGCGTTACTGGGCCATCCCCGGCACCGAGGGCCTGGCACACCGCCTGGGCGGCCTGGAGAAGGACGCTGTGACAAGCGCCATCAGCACCGACCCCGTCAACCACGAGAAGATGGTGCTCACACGCCGCGAAAAAGTGGCTCGCGTGGCCAACGACATTCCCGAGCTGGAAGTGCTCTGCAACAAGGACGCCGACACCATCCTGGTGGGCTGGGGCGGCACCTACGGCCACCTCTACACCGCCGCCGAGGAGCTCAACGAGAACGGCACTCCCGTGGCTTTCGCACACTTCCGCTACATCAACCCGCTGCCCAAGAATGCCCTCGAGGTGCTTAAAGGCTACAAGAACATCATCGTGGCCGAGCTCAACACCGGCATGTTTGCCGACTACCTCCAGGCCAAGCTTCCCGGCAAGGACATCCGCCGCATCAACAAAATACAGGGCCAGCCCTTCCTCGTGAGCGAAGTGGTGGACGGCGTACGCAACATCATAAAATAAGGCTACACCATGGAACAAGAAAACAAAGCATACACTGCAGCCAACTATAAGAACGAACAATCCGTGCGCTGGTGCCCGGGCTGCGGCGACCACGCCATCCTCAACACACTGCACAAGGCAATGGCCAACCTGGGTGTGGCTCCCCACATGACCGCCGTTATCTCCGGTATCGGCTGCTCATCGCGTCTGCCCTACTACATGGCCACCTATGGTTTCCACACCATCCACGGCCGTGCAGCCGCCATCGCCACCGGCTTCAAAGTGGCCAACCCCGAAATGACCGTATGGCAGATCTCCGGCGACGGTGACGGCCTGGCCATCGGCGGCAACCACTTCATCCACGCCGTACGCCGCAACATCGACATCAACATCATGCTGTTCAACAACAAGATCTACGGTCTGACCAAGGGACAGTATTCGCCCACATCGGCACGCGGCTTCGTGTCGAAGTCGTCGCCTTACGGCACCACCGAGGATCCGTTCATCCCCGCCGAGCTGGTGTTCGGCGCCCGCGGCAACTTCTTCGGCCGCTCCATCGACGTGGAGCTGCAGACCTCTGTCGAGGTGATGACCGCCGCCGCACGCCACAAGGGCGCATCGGTGGTGGAGATTCTGCAGAACTGCGTGATCTTCAACAACGGCATCCACAATCCCATCACTGACCGCAGCGTTCGCGCCGACAAGACCATCCACCTGCGCCACGGCGAGAAGATGCTCTTCGGCAAGGACATGAACCGCGGCCTGGTTCAGGACGGTTTCCTGCTCAAGGCTGTGACCATCGGCGAAGACGGCTGGACACTCGACGACGTGCTGGTTCACGACGCCCACACCCAGTCGAACTTCCTGCACCAGCAGCTGGCCATGATGGACGGCGAGACCCTGCCCCTGGCAGTAGGTGTGATCCGCGACGTTGAGGCTCCCTCTTACGAGACCGCCGTAGCCGAACAGGTTCGCGAGGTGAAGGCCAAGAAGGGCTTCACCTGCCTGCGCGACATGATCATGGCAGGCGAGACCTGGGAAGTGAAGTAATCACCCCTCCCCCACCCCACAGAAAACAGTCCTAGGCTGTGTCAGCAAATGCTGGCACAGCCTCGTTGTTTTGTGCTGAAATGTTTATGTAGCCTGAAGGGCCTTGGCCAAAACCGAGCGGATCAATGGGGGGGACAGACTCTGGCTTATCGGGTTTTACGAGTCTTAGGGCGCAGGCCTTACTTGTCGGTCAGGGGGAGCTCTATGCGGAAGGTGGTGCCCTGGCCTGGCGCCGACTGCTTGACGAAGATGCGTCCGCCGTGGTACTGCTCGATGATGCGCTTGGCCAGGGTCAGACCCAGGCCCCAGCCGCGCTTCTTGGTGGTGTAGCCGGGGTTGAACACGTTCTTGAAGTTCTTGCGGGCAATGCCTTTGCCGGTGTCGGACACTTCGATGACGGCGTGCGCGCCGTCGCTCATGGTCACCACTGAGAGGCTTCCGTGGCCCTCCATGGCGTCGACGGCGTTCTTGATGAGGTTCTCCATCACCCACTCGAAAAGCGGGGCAGAGAGCATGGCAGGAAGGGCTTCAGGGGTGTAGGAGGTGTGGAAGTCAATGCGCGGTGAAATACGGGTGGCCATATAGGAGGCCGACTTGGCCACGGCCCGGCCGGCGTCGGCGGGCTCCATCTGCGGGACTGAGCCTATCTTGCTGAAGCGCGAGGCGATGGTGCCCAGGCGCTGCACGTCCTTGTTCATTTCGGCGCAGGTGTCGGCATCCACTCCCATGTCGGGGAGGAGCTCCAGCCACGCCATGAGCGATGAGATGGGTGTGCCGAGCTGATGGGCTGTCTCCTTCGACAGGCCCACCCACACCTTGTTCTGCTCTGCCTTCTTGGTGGAGAGGACGGCGAAATAGGTGACCACGAGGAACACGAGCATGACCAGGAGCTGGATGTAGGGGAACCAGCTGAGGCGCTTGAGGAGGGTAGAGTCCTCGTAGTAGAGGTGCTGGCTCACGCCGGGGGCGATGGCTATGTCAATCACGTTGGGGGTGTGGGCCAGGTGGTTGAGGCGGTCGCGCAGGAACTGCTCGTTGGCGGGCGAGAGGTCGAGGGGGTTGAGGGTGTCGGCCGGCTCGGGGAGGCGGAAGTTGCGGTGGTTGAGGATGTTGCCCTGGTCGTCGGTGAGCAGCACGGGGATTGTGGTGTTGCCCTGGATGATTCTGAGCAGGAAGTCGATGTCGGCCACGGGGGTTATCTCGGCCACGGCGGCGCCCGTGGAGTCGGTTGAAGTCACCATGACGGGCTCGGTTTCGAGCTGGTTGACAATCTCTTTGGTGGCGTCGGCCCATATTTCCATGCGTTCGCGCTCGGAAGCGGCCAGGTCGCGGACCATGTTGCCGGAAACATAGAGAAACACGCCCACCACCACAGCGGCGGTGGCCAGGAAAAGCCATTTGCCATAACGGCGCATTTCATAGATGTTGGCCATGGGCGGTTCTATGTTCCTATGGATGTGATTGTTAACAAAAAGAGGCCTCGGAGCGGTTCCGAGGCCTCAGGATGGAGCGGTAGACGGGGGTCGAACCCGCGACCCTGGGCTTGGGAAGCCCATGCTCTGCCAACTGAGCTACTACCGCGATTAGAATGGGACAAAGTTAGCTAATTTTTCTGACTCGGCCCCATATCATGGAGTTAAAAGTGATGCCTTGGGTGGGAGGGGCGCTACTTGCGACGACGCACTGAGCGTGTGGCCGACGAGGACTTGGAGGACTTGATTTTCGACTCCTTGACCTTGGGCTTCTTGGAGGAACGCTTGGTGGCGCGCTTTGCGGAGCGCACTTTCTTCTCCTCTTCCGGTGCGGCAACCTGTGCGTCGGCCGAGGCCTCGGCGCCATCGGCGGCAGCGACGGCGGTGTCCTTCTTCTTGCCTTCTCCCTTGCCGATAACCTCCTCGCGGTCAGGCACCCAGAGTTTCTTCTCGAAGTTGTCGAGGCGAGCCTGGATGCTGTCCTGGGCGCGTTTCATGTCGTCGGGGTCGGGATAGAGCTGCATCATGGAGCGGTTCTTCAGGTTGCGTGTCTTGTAGATGTCGCCCTCGTACATGGTGAGGTTGAAGAAGTCGTCGTAGGTGCAGGTGGGCAGGTTGTTGTCGTCGGAGGTGAATATGGTCTGCTGCGCGAGCCAGGGACGGAGGTCGGAGTACTTTACCCAGAACATGGGGTACTTGACGGCCTCGCCGCCGAAGTCGCCGCTGCGGTGGAGCACGGGGCAGATGGCCTCGACCACGGTGCGCATGCGGTTGTGGCGGGTGTCGAACTCCCAGCGCTCGATGACGTAGTAGGAGAGCACCTCGTTGGTGGGCACGTCGCTCTCGTTGATGACGAAGCGGGGATTGCGCTCGGTGCTGCCCTTTGCGGGAGTGTTAATGATGTGGAAGCGGTCGAGGAGGTCGGCCACCTTGAGGCGATACTGGTCGGTGAACACCTCGCGGCCGTCCAGGTACTCGTAGGCGGCGAGCTGGTTGTTGGCCAGCAGGCGCATGATGATGCGGAAAAGGTTCTCCTGGCCGTCGAGCACGTCCTCGGGGAAATAGAGGGGCGCGTTCTTGTCCTTGTCGAGGTCAAGCTGACGGTAGATGACGCGCATCCACTGGCGGTCGGCGTCGCCTACGCTCTTGCCTGAGGCGTCGTAGTGGGCCTGCATGCGGTCTGTCACCTGCGGGCCGGCCTGAGCCTCCTTGCGGGCGCGGTCCTTCTGCGAGGCACCGCGACGGGTGAGCGTTGACTGGCTCTGCTGCTGTGCCATGACGGAGGAGGCGGCCACGGCCACGGCGGCAAGTGCTATGCTGATGCGTTTGAATGTGGTTGACATTTATGCTGTGTTTGATTTGTTATCGTTGGGTGGAGTGGATGAGTGGAGAGCGAGGCAAAAGTCGGTGGTGTCAGCCCACGATGACCTCCATGGGCGACAGTTCGCGGGTTATACCGTCAGGGCCGATGGCCTTGATGCGCGATATGTAGAAGCGCTTGCCGCGCTGCAGGCGCTGGAACGCCTGTTTCTGGCGCTGTGAGAAGTTGGCACCGTTCGACACTTCGGGCATGGCGTTGCCCATGGAGTCGAAGATTACGGTCTCGAAGCTGAGCACACGGAACTTGGTGTCGATCAGGCCGTCGTCGATGGCAGCTTCCAGTCCGGGAGCGGCCAGCAGGAGGGTCTTGCTGAAGGGGCGTCCGCCCTTGTAGTGGTCAGTGTTGCCTTTGGAATCGTTGAACGCGATGTAGGGCGTGGGATCTGGGAGCTTGCGCACGCGGAACTTGGTGGTGGCCACATTGGTCTGTCGGCCGTCGATGTTGGCGGTGACTGTCACCACAGCCTCGCGGCCCACGCCCTGGGGGCGGGCCACCCAGTGGTCTCCGCTGCGGGTGAGGGCGCCATTGGTCATTGAAGCCGAAACCTGGCTCATGGGCACTCCCGGCACGGATATGGACATGGGGTTGTCGATGCCTGCGTAGAGCACATTCATCATAGTGGCCGAAACGGTGGCCATGGGCTCGATGACGGTGTAGTCCGACTCGAAGTTGTGGCGGGTGGTGGTTCCGTCGCCGTGGGGCACCTCGAGGTATCCGCGGTAGGTGAATGTGCCGGTGGAACCTGCTCCGACGGTGTAGACGCCCTTGTCGCCTGCCAGGCGGCTGCCGTTGATGTAGACTGCGGGGCGGGCGGTGGTGTCGACGGCGGCGAGGACAATGTTGGCCTGGTACTGACCTCCGCGCATCACCAGACGCGACTGGGGGATGACGAAGGCGTTGAGCTCGTTGACGCGGACGTCGCCGGCGTCAACGTTGCTGAGCAGGGTGGAAAGGGCCTCGCCCTCGGCGTAGAGGATGTCGTTCTGCAGCTTGCTGAGGAGGGTGACGGCGGCCACCACGGGCTGCTGGTCGAACTTGGCGTCCTCCCACTGCTGGGGTGCCAGCTGGCCTTTGCGGCGGATGGGCTGGGTGGAGAGAGCGTCGATGATGGAGGCGCGCTTGGCGGTGTCGGCCACCATCGAGGTTATGAATTCGCGGTAGGTGTCGATGCGGTGGCGCAGGCCCTCGCCGTTTCGGCTGCCGGGCGCCAGCATCACCACAGCTGCCGACTCGAGGTCGTCGCGGCTCTGGATGTCGTTCACATCGCCTTCGGGGCCGTCGGCCTCGCGCACAATTGCGGTCTTGAACGAGTCGACGAGGGCGTAGAGCTGCGCGGTGGAGCGGCGCACTTCGGTGGCGCGGTCGAGCCACACCTTGCCCTTGCCGGGGTTCTGCTCGGCGAAGGCCTCCAGCTGGTGGTAGATGGCGGCATTACGGCCACTTACGTTGGCGTTCGAACGGTTGAGGCCGTCGTGCACCTGCGTGAAGCCGTCAAGCACGTCGCTCGACACGTTGAGTGCCAGCATCGCCGTCAGAACGATGTACATCAGGTTGATCATCTTCTGACGCGGCGAAAGTCGTGTTACGTTTTCTGCCATTATCTGTTAAGCCTGGTCGGCGTTGGAGTTTGCGTTGTTGTTGATGTTAGGGTTCACGGCCATTCCGCCCATCATGGGGTTGAGGGTCATGGCGTGGATCATTTTCTCGTAGACGGTGTTGAGCTGCTTCATGTAGCGTGCCATCTTCTCGGTCTCCTCGCAGTAGCGCTGGCTCTGCTCGGCGCTCTTCTCGTACATGTCGCGGATGTCCTTGATGCCTCGGTTCACGCGGTCGATGGCATCGAGCTGCGACGATACGCTCTTGAGCTGGATTTCGTAGATGGTGTTGAGGCCCTGGATGTTGCGGTTAAGGCTCTCCATCTGGTCGACGTAGCCTGTGGAGCTGCGAGTGATGTTCTCGGAGTTCTCGGTGATGGCGCGGTAAGAGGCCAGGAGGGTTTCGCTGACGGTGTTGAGTGCTGCGGTGCTGTCGTGGAGGCGACGCATCTCCTCGGTCATGGCGTTCATCTGGTCCATATAGTCGTCGGTGGCCTCTACCACCGTGGCGGCCTCGTGGTGGGGCGCAGGGGCGGGAGCGGGCATCACGGCGGCGCCTTTGGAGTGGGCTGCGGCGTGTGCGGGGCGACCCTGGTAAGCGGGGGCTTCGGGAGCGCCTGCCTGGGCCATGGCCTCGTACTGCGCGGCTTCGGCCTCAGCCTCGTCGGGGGCGTCAAGCGCGGGGTATACCTTCTCCCACTTGTATGTCTTGGGGGGACGGTCGAAGGCGGTGAGGCAGAACATGAGCACCTCGGTGCCCATACCGATGGACAGGAGGGTGTTGCCGCCGGGCAGGTGGAGAATCTTGAAGAGGGCGCCCCAGATAACGATGGCTGCGCCTATGGAGTATGCGAAGTTGAAGAAGCGCTGTCCTTTCTCGCTGGATATGAATGCGCCGACACCGCGACGCACTTGTTTCACTTTGTTCATTTTCAGGAAATGTGTGGTGATGGTCTGTATGGTTCTGGACGGGCGTCCTTGTTACTTTTTAGAGGCTTTGGTGCCTTTGGCGAATCCTATCTGCGAGCGCACGTTGCGGAAGCCGATGTAGGAGCGCTGCTCGTTCTGGTACTCCCACATGCGGAGGTCGGAGCGGATGTTGTGGGCCACGTCCTTCCATGAGCCGCCGCGGATGATCTTACGCTTCATCTTGTAGGGGTCCTCCTTGGCGGCGTCGTAGCGGTACTCGGGGTTGAGGTCGTTCTGGAGCTTGCCCACGCTCTCGGTGAAGGCGGTGGATGTCCACTCGCTGACGTTGCCGGCCATGTCGTAGAGGCCGAAGTCATTGGGTGCGTATGTGCCGACGCGTGAGGTGATCACCTGTCCGTCTTTCACATAGTTGCCTTCCTGGGGCTTGAAGTTGGCATAGAAGCATCCCTTGTCGTCGCTCATGGTGAGGTCGCCGTCCCAGGGATACTTGTTCTCGTTGACACCGGCGCGTGCGGCGTACTCCCATTCGGCCTCGGTGGGGAGGCGGTAGGGCTCCACGTACACGCCCTCTTTGCCGAGAGAGCGGCGGAGGTAGTCGGTGCGCCAGTTTGAGAAGGCGTTGGCCTGCTCCCAGCTTACGCCCACCACGGGATAGTCGCTGTAGCCGCCGTGGCTGAAGTACATGCGCACGTAGGGCTCGTTGTATGAGTTCTCGAAGTCGTTGACCCAGGCGGTGGTGTCGGGGTATACGTTGACGATGTATGTGTTGAGGAAGTCGTACTCGCCGGTGAGACCGCGTGTGATGGTCTCACGCACTATCTCGCCCTCGTCGTTGAAGTATGCGGTGTCCTTGCTGATGACAGGGATATCGGTGGGGGTGGGCAGATCGGTGTTGTACTCGCGGCGGCGCGGGTTCATGCGGTTCTTGCGCTTGGCGGCTTCGGTGTGGTTGTACACCTCGTAGCGGTAGTTGAGCTGCTCGGGGTCGAGCTCGCGCACACCGGTTATGGGGTTGGTCTTGTAGAGGCTCTCGATGGCGCGTGCCTCGTCTTCGTTGGGGTTGCGCCAGGGAATGGCCTTGTTCCAGTTGAGGTGGGGCTTGACGGGGTTTCCGTCGCGGTCCTCCTCGATCTTGAACTCCTCGTTGCCGCCGTAAGCGGGGTCGGCGAGGCGCTCGCGGATGATGGAGTCGCGCACCCAGAACACAAACTGCTTGTACTTTGAGTTTGTGACCTCGGTTTCGTCCATCCAGAACCCGTCGACGGAAATGCCGCGGGCATCAGCCTCGAGGTTCCAGAGGCTGTCGGCCTCGCCGGGGCCCACCTGCATGGAACCGCGGTTCACGAGGACCATACCGTAGGGTGTGGGCTCGGCCCAGGAGGTGCCTCCCACGCCGGTCACTTCGCCTCCTGCGGAGCTTCGGCTGCCGGATGCGCATCCGGCAGCGAGGGCGGCCAGGGCAATGGCTGAGCAGCCGGTTATTATCTTGTTACGTAGCTTCATATTCGTTGATTGGTTCAGATTGGTTGTCAGTATAATAAGGAGTGAGGATGAGTGTATGGTTGGTTTTGTTGTATGTGCTCTGGGCGCTGCGTCGGGCCGTGGCATCACATGATGCGGATGGCCTTGTGGCGGTGCTTGTTCTTGTCGCCGAGGTCAAGCTTGAGGCGATATCCGGCCACCAGCTCGTGGCTGCCGGATGATGCCTTGGCGATTGACGAAACGGGATAATCGTAGGCGTAGCCCACGTAGAAGTTCTTGATTTCCAAGGCCAAAGTTGCTGTCACGGCGTCGTTCCAGCGGTAACCCACGCCGAAGCTGAAGAGTTTCTTGTATCGGGCACGGGCGGTGATTTCGGCGGTGGTGAAGGTGAAGTCGCTCTTGACCAACACCGAGGGCATCATTTCAAATAACGTATTTTTGATTGGAATATTGCCTCCGGCCATGAAATAGAGTGTGCGTCCGGCCTTGAACTCGAATATGTTCTCGCCTGAAGCGCCGCCGTCGCCTGTGTCGGAGTTGAGGGTCACGGTCGGCGAGGTGAGGTGTGTGGCGCTGACTCCGGCCCAGAAGTACTTGTGGGTGTACCAGATGCCGGCCTGGAGGTCGAAGGCAGTGCCGTGGAGGTCCTGGGTGGGAATTCCCTGGTCGGTGCCCTGGTGGAAATCGTCATCGTCGGGGAGGATGGTCTCGGAGCCTTTGAAGTTCTGGTCGTACATGCCGAGGCCGAGGCCCACGGTAAACTCGCCGCCGAACTTGCGGAACTTGTAGGCTACCTGGGCGTTGAGGTTCATGTTGCGGAACAGGCCGATGCTCTCCTGGCCCATTACCAGGCCTACGCCGAATCGCTTGCCAAAGAGTTTGAGGGGCATGTCGCCGGTCACGAAGAAGCTTTTGGGGGCATGGTCCACGCCTATCCACTGCAGGCGGGCTCCGCCACGGATGTTTATGAAGTCGGTGCGACCGATGGCGGCGGGGTTATAGTACGAGGGCATCTCGTAGTACTGCGAGAACTGTGCGTCGGTCTGTGCCTGAGCGCCGAAATGGGCTGTCAGCAAGGCCGTTGCAACGAGCAGTAATATGTATATTTTGCTTCTCAATGGAGTAAATGTGCGTTAATCGGAGTTATTCGAAATAGAACGAGAGCACTATCATCTTCGATGTGGCCTTTTTGAGGCTCTGGGTGAACTTGAGCTTCTCGGGGTCGTCCACGAGGTCAGGACGGTCCTTCTGGAGGACGTCGGTGAGTCCGAGACAGAATTTCACTTCGGGAATAAGCTTGAAATAAGGCAGGTAGAAGTCGCAGCCGAAGCCTATGGTCCAGTAGAAATCGGTGTTTTTGAGGCGAATGAAGTCGTTGCGTTTCTTGCTGACGTCGAATGCGGGCATCACGCCGGTGGTCATGTATGGGCGCAGGTTGCGGAGGCGCTGTGCGCTGAACTTGATGTCGAAGGGCATGACCACGTAAGCCGATTTAAGCGACTGGCGCTCAGTGTTTTCGGGGTTATTGACGTCGACCATGCGGATGTCGCGTGTTCCGAACCACATACCGGGGTTGAAACGGAGGTTGAAGTAGTTGTTGAGGCGCAGGTCCACGAGGCCGTTCACGCAGAATCCGGGTTGCCACGAGGGGCACTCCATGAACCAGCTCTCGCCGTTTTCGGTCACGAATCCGTTGTTGGCGAGGCTTATGTCCTGCAGGTGCATGCCCACCGAGAAGCCTAAGTGCCATCGGCGCATGTCGGCGTACGGGCGGTTTAGGAGCTTGTCGTTGAAATCGCGCGCCGCGAGCGGTGCCGCGGAGCCGAATAGCGCCACGACCAACAGGGCCGTCAAAGCAAATATGTGCAGAATCTTTTTCATCTAACATATTTAACGCCGGCAGGCGCACTATTATTGTGTGGGCGGCATCCAATATAAGAGGAGACGGGGATAAAAACACAGGCCCCGCCGTGCTGGCGGAGCCTGTGTGTCTATGTTGAGTAAGTGTTTTTTACTCTGCGTGGGGAATTAGTCCTCCTCGATGGTTACGGCGCGGTCGAGGGCCACGTACTTCTCACCGAGGTCAACGAGGTTGCCGTTGTTGATGGTGGCGGTGAGCTGGCTCTGGGGAACACCGTTCTTGATGAGCTGCTTCTCAACACCGTTTACACGGTTGTGACGCAGGCGAACGTTGATCTTGTCGGTGCCGGTGTAGTTGTCGGCCCAGCCAGTGAGGGTGTAGTGCTTCGAGGGGTTGTCCTTCATCACGTTTGAAACGGCGCCGAGGAGCTTCTTGTCGAGGTTGGTCAGGCGATAAACGTTGATGGGATAGTAGATTGTGGCGAGGGGAGCCTTCTTCTCGGCCTTGGGGGTCGGGCGGTTGAGGCAGTCGCGGAGCTGGTTCTCGAGGTCGGCGATGCGGCCTTCAGCAGCAGCGAGACGCTCGCGGAGTGCGTCGCAGTTCTCGGCGGGAGCGCAAACGGGAACGATGGGAGCGCTCCAGGTGCGCTTGTTGAAGAGGTATGTAACGCCCAGGTAGGCCTGGATGTCGTGCGAGGTGCGGTTCCAGGCGTCGCCGGCTTCGTCCTTGTGGTTGTCCATGCCGTTCCAACGGATGTCGAGCGAGAGGGCAACCTGCTTGCTTACGTTGAAGCTGTTGATAAGACCGGCGCGAACGGTGAGGATGCGGTCGCCGTCGGCGTGCCAGCCGTCGCCTTCGCCGTTGGCTTTGAAGCGGTGCTCATATGTCCAGAAGCCACCTGCACCGGCGTAGAAGATAGCGTTGTAAACGCGGTTGGGCTTGTAGCCGCACCACCAGTTGGTGAGGTTCAACATTACGTCGAAAGCCGGGCCGATTTCGTTGAACTTCTGGTTGTACTTGCCATTGATCATGCCCGGGCGGGTCATGGGGGTCTCTACGTCAGAGAGGCCTTTGCAAACCAGGAAGTGAGCGCCGATGCGTGCACCGATAACGGGCGAGAACCATTTGCCGATGTAGAGGCCGGCAGCGGGTGAGAAGCGGTCGCGGAAAGCGCGCTTGCTGTCACCGTGGCTGAAGTAAACTCCAGCGCCGCCTTCAGCGGTGATGAACCAGTTGTCTTTGAAGCTGTTGAAGAGGTAACCCTGTGAAGGATCCTCAACATACTGCGTCTCCTGGGCTTCCTGAGCGAAAGCAGTGGTACCCATGAAGAGTGCGCATGCCATTGCCAAAAGGGTAGCTTTTTTCATAGATGCTTAGTGTTTGTTATTGTTATGGATATAAGTAAGTTACTTCACGAGAGAGCATAGTACACCCACTTTTGAGCTGCTAAGTTACAACAAATATTTCACATACGTTTAATTTTTTTAAAAAAATGTCCGTATTTTACATTTTGTTGATAAAATGTTGATAACTCTGCGGCGACAGCGGACACCACGGTCAGGGGCGCCCGAATTCGGCGGCGAGGGCCTCGAAACGCCTGAGCGTGTCGGCTGAGTGGCGCTCCATCTGGCGGCTTACGCGGTCGTAGTCCTTCTGCTCCATGTCGCCGCTTTTGGAGTAGAACTTGTCGGCGTAGCACACCAGCCTCTCGAGCTGTGTGCGCGGCATGAGGTCGACATCGAGCGGCAAGGGCAGGCACTGGCTCCGTATGTCGTCGCGCGACAGGCCGGCGCCCGTGTGACGCTCGGCAACGCGTGCCAGGGCCTCGTTCCACCCGTCGCGGCGCAGCATCTCGGCGCCGATCACGCCGTGGCGTATGTATGGCTCGGTGCCGTGGCACTCGATTGAGGGCGCGTCGGTATGGATGATGCCCACATCGTGGAGCATGGCGGCGGTCTCCACCAGCTCGGGGGGCAGGGGATGGTCCAGGCGTCCGTTCAGGCTCAGGGCAAGCTGTGCCACGGCTCGGCTGTGTTTAAGCAGAATGGATTTTAGCGCCGGTTGGGAGGCATATACGCGGTCTATATAAGCAGACCAGCCGGCCATTTGGCCGGCCGGTGCCGTGTCGGTCTGATGATTGCTCATCTGTGTATTTTGGTTATATATGCGTGTCGGGGATTCAGTCCACGTACCAGCACCAGTTGTGCTCGTCCTCGCATTCGCCGTACTGGATGGCGCGCAGCTTGTTATAGAGGGCGGTGGTGACAGGGCCGGGCTTGCCGTCCTTGGCGATGACGTAGCGGTCGCCGGTGTCGAGGTCGTCGATTTCGCCGATGGGCGAGCATACGGCGGCGGTGCCGCAGGCGGCGGCTTCGCTCACCTCGCCGAGTTCGGCAACGGCAATGTGGCGCTCCTCGACGTCCAGGCCCATGTCACGTGCCAGCTGGCGCAGGCTCAGGTTGGTGATGGACGGAAGGATGGAGTCAGAGGCCGGAGTGATGTACTTACCGTCCTTGACGGCGAAGAAGTTGGCCGGACCGCATTCGTCCAGGTATTTCTTCTCTTTGGGGTCGAGATAGAGCACCGAGCTGTAGCCGGCGGCATGTGCTTCCTCGCCTGCGCGCAGCGATGCAGCGTAGTTGCCGCCAATCTTGAACCGGCCTGTGCCCTTGGGGGCCACGCGGTCGTGGTTGCGGGTGAGGCACACCTTGCAGGGAGCGAAACCGCTCTTGAAGTAGGGGCCTACGGGCGATACGAACATCACCACCATGTACTCGCGTGCGGGTTTGACGCCTACCTGGGGGCTGATGCCGATTTCGAGGGGACGGATGTAGAGCGAGGCGCCGGTGCCGTAGGGGGGCACGAAGCGCTCGTTGAGTTTCACCACCAGTTTGGCCATCTTGATGAAGAGCTCGGTGGGCAGCGGCTGCATTACAATGCCGTCGGCCGAGCTCTGGAAACGCTTGGCGTTCTCGTCCAGACGGAAGATACGAATTTTGCCGTCCTTGCCGCGGAAGGCCTTGAGGCCCTCAAATGATTCCTGGCCATAATGCAGACATGTTGCGGCCATGTGAATGCTGATTTGGTCCGAAGATGACACTTCAATTTCGCCCCACTTGCCGTCCTTGTAGACGCATCTAACATTATAGTCCGTCGGGTAGTATCCGAACGAAAGGCTCTTCCAGTCAAGATCTGCTGTATTCATATTTCCTGATTTTAAGCATAATGATTATATACACTCTCAGCCAGTCACAAGGTGTGCCGAGAAAAAAAGCCGGGCGCCGGGCAGGCGCAGATGGTTTCCGCAAAATTACGTTTTGTTCAACTAATTAGCAAACATTTTAATTAAAGTTTACATTGCGCCTGGCGGCCGCAAAATGTCGATTTGTAGCCATGCAGACACGCTTAAGCGACACTTCAGAAGCGCCACCACCAACTAAGCGAGCAAATAAAACCAAAACCGCAAAATGCCACTAATATTATTCACAACATCCGGAATGCCACATTGCGCCGAGCGAGCACGCCCATGTTTGGCTATTATGCAAAAATGTGTTAACTTTGCGGCCTGTTCAAGGGCTCTACGAGTCCCGGCGACGTCACCGGCCGATGCGAAATCGGGCCATGGCGCCTCCACCCAAAGCCATCACACAATAATATACAATATAGGTACACATTTCCATGCCGGCCCATCCGCCTCTCTCCATCCCACGCCTCAGCAGGCCGGCCTAACCCCAAAAAAGTTCCAATCATGACTTTATCCGGAGCCATCGACTTCCGTCCGAAGTCCATCAGCCGCCTGCGCGGCTATTCGCTCGCCGCATTCCGTCGCGACCTCATCGCCGGCATCGTGGTGGGCATCGTAGCACTTCCCCTTGCCATCGCGTTCGCCATCGCCTCAGGCGTAAGTCCCGCCGTAGGCCTCACCACCGCCATCATCGGCGGCTTCCTGGTTTCCGCCCTGGGCGGATGCTCGGTGCAGATAGGCGGCCCCACCGGCGCGTTCATCGTAATCGTGTACAGCATCATACAGCAGTACGGCCTCACCGGCCTGGGCATCGCCACCTTCATGGCGGGACTGATCCTGGTGGGCATGGGCTGCTTCAGGCTCGGCACCGTCATCAAGTTCATCCCCTACCCCATCGTGGTGGGATTCACCGCCGGCATCGCGCTGACCATATTCTCCACGCAGATCAATGACTTCTTCGGTCTGGGCCTCACCGACGTGCCCGGCGAGTTCATCCCCAAATGGGGCCTGTATCTGCGCTCGTTCGGCTCTGTCGACATCACCACGATGGCTGTGGGCCTGCTCACGCTGGTCATCACCATCCTGACACCGCGCATATCCAAGAAGGTGCCCGGAGCGCTGACCGCCATAGTAATCGTAACAGCCATCTGCGCCGCCGCTGCCCACTTCATGCCCGGATTCAGCGTGGAGACCATCGGCGCACGCTTCGGCAGCATGCCCACCGACCTGCCCGAGCCCCATGCTCTGGCACTGGACATGACCACCATCAACAACCTGCTGCCCTGGGCCTTCACCATCGCCGTGCTCGGTGCCATCGAGTCGCTGCTCTCCGCCACCGTGGCCGACGGCATCACGGGCTCGCACACCAACTCCAATACCGAGCTGATAGGACAGGGCATGGCCAACATCGTGGTGCCCTTCTTCGGCGGCATCCCCGTGACCGGCGCCATAGCACGCACCATGACCAACATCTCCAACGGCGGACGCACACCCGTTGCGGGCCTGGTTCACGCCGCCGTGCTTCTGCTCATCTTCCTCTTTGCCATGCCGCTGATCAACATGGTGCCCATGGCCTGCCTTGCCGCCGTGCTGATGGTTGTGGCCTACAACATGAGCGGATGGCGCACCGTGCGCGCCATGCTCCACACGCCCAAGGGCGACATCTCCGTGCTGGCCATCACCTTCCTGCTCACCGTCATCTTCGACCTCACCATCGCCATCGAAATCGGCCTGCTGCTGGCCATGATCCTCTTCCTGCGCCGTGTCACCGAGAACACCCAGATCAAGGTGTACTCCGAGCACCTCGACGTGGCCGAGGGCACCGACCTCGACACCCACGAGGTACTTGACGTGGACCCCGGCGTGAGCGTCTACGAGATCGACGGCCCGTTCTTCTTCGGCGTCGCCACCAAGTTCGACGAAATAATGCGCAACACCACCGGCAACATGCGCCCCGTGGTCCGCATCATCCGCATGCGCAAGGTGTCGTTCATCGACGCCACGGGCATCCACAACCTGGAAATCCTGATCCGCTCGTCGCAGAGCGAGGGCATCCACGTCGTTCTTTCGGGCGTAAACGACAATGTTCGCGCCTCGCTCCACCAGGCCGGCATCGACAAGCTTGTCGGCGACGACCACGTATGCTCGCATATCAGCAGCGCGGTGCGCATGGCCAACAAAATCGTGCGATCGCTCCCAAAAGACTGACACACCGCCCCTTACCCCCAAACAGAGCCATGGCACTGAAAAAAGAAAGTGCAAAAAAATGTGAAAAATTAAGCGCAACTATTGCACATAACCAAAAAAGTGCCTACCTTTGCATCGCTTTTGAAAACAACACGGGGTGTAGCTCAGTTGGTTAGAGTACGCGTCTGGGGGGCGTGAGGTCGCTAGTTCGAGTCTAGTCACCCCGACAAAA
>JAXJRL010000019.1:0-3257 GCA_036310635.1 Muribaculaceae bacterium
CTGCGGTCGTGGTCGTCCCAGGTCTGCGACACCACCTGCAGAGGCACTGCTATGCCTATGGCCACGGCGATGCCGGCGGCCGTCAGCTTCAGGCCTTTGCTCAGCTTGTCTTCGCTTTCCCACTGGGCGGCGAGGGCTTCCTGACGGGCTGCCGCTTTTTCTTCGCGGCTGAGTTTGCGGACTGCGGCTGTGGCCGGAGCCTTGGCGTCTTTGGGAGCGGTCATACGCGCGAACATCGACTTCAGGAAGGAGGCGATGGCGGGTACGCCCATGCCCACCCAGATGGCGAAAGCGTAGAACGACCCGGCGAAGGCGTAGTCACGCTCGCGCGGCTGGCCCGGTGTCTGGTTGAGGTAGAGCACGATGGCTATACCGGTCATGAAGAACAGGAAGAATATCACCCAGAATTGCTCGATACCGCGCTCGGGTGCGTAGCGGTGGGTCTTGAGCGCCTGCCACAGCAGGCCGAAAATGCCTAAGAGCAGGGGCAGCATGTAGAACACATTGTGGCCGGGATTGTCCTTGCCGTACTGGTCGGGTAGCAGCGACTGGTCGCCCAGACGGGCGTTGTCTATAGCCGGGATGCCCGAAATCCAGTTGCCTAAGTAGGGTTCGCCCTGACTTTGGTAGTCGTTCTGACGGCCCGCGAAGTTCCACATGAAGTAACGCCAGTACATGTGGTTGAGCTGGTAGTTGATGAAGTAGCGCATGTTGGTGCCGAAATCGGCAACCCAGGCGCTGGTGGTCTTGTCGTGGCCTGATTCGTCGGTGCCGAGGTTTATTTCGGTCTGCGACGACAGATAGGGATTGAGCTCGCTGTTGGTCACATAGCCTCTCGCGGCCCACTCCTCGCGTTTGTCTCGCGGAATGCTCTCAAGGTCGGGGTTCTCATACTGCGACCATGTCTTGTAGGATGACACATGCATCGGATTGGAGCTGTATATGCGGGTGAACAGCATGCTCATGTCCGAGGAGTAGCGCGGTTTGAAGTTGCGCTGTTCTCTGACGTAGCGGTCGGGCTCGTCGGCCGATGTCTTCGCCACTTTTGTGTAAACGTTTTCGCCGTCGTCGGCAAATTCGCCGTCTTCATACACTATGCCGCGCTCGATGGTGGTCTTGGGATATCCCTTGTCGTCGACCTCGGCTACCTGTATGGGGTTGCCGAACTGGTCTTTCTGTCCTGTCTCACGCCAGTCGACTGACTCGGCGAACGACGGACCGTAGAACAGCGGACGGTCGCCGTACTGCTCGCGGTTGAGATAGGATGCCAGGGCGAATACGTTGTCGGGTGCGTTCTGGTTCATCGGGGTCTCGGCGTTGGCGCGTATCAGCAGAAGGGCATACGACGAGTAGCCGATGAATATCACCAGTATGCTGAGTATGCCCACATTGAATATTCTTACAGGTATCTTCTTGCACATCACGAAAATGTATGAGCCGAAGGCTATGGTAAGCAATACGGGTATCACCCAGCCGTGGCCTATCATCAGCATGCCTGAAAGCACCACCGACAGGAACACGCTCCAGCGGATGGCGTTCGGACGGCTCTGGCGGTAGAGTTCGTAGGCGGCCCAGCAGAGCACTCCCACCATGCAGATGGCATAAATCAGCACACCTATATTATACCCGAAGCCGAGCTTGTTAACAAAGAAGAGCTCGAAGCCCTGGGCCACTTCGATGAAGCCGGGGACAAGGCCGTAGAGTATCAGGCCGATAATCACTACCGACACTCCGAGTGCGCAAAGCGAACCTACAAGGTTGATATTCTTATACTTACGATAGTAGAATACGAGCACTATCGCCGGGATACAAAGAAGGTTGAGCAGATGGACGGCTATCGAAATGCCTATTACATAGGCAATTAGGATAAGGTAGCGGTCGCTGTGAGGCTGATCTGCGCGATTCTCCCATTTGAGAATCAGCCAGAACACCAGGGCCGTGCAGAACGACGAGAAGGCATAAACCTCACCCTCGACTGCCGAAAACCAGAAGGTGTCGCTCCAGGTGTACATCAGAGAGCCGCAAAGACCGGCACCCATAATCACCATGGTCTTCAGCCACGAAATTTCGCTGGCGTCGTCCTTCACTGTCAGCTTCCTGACGAGATGCGTTATCGTCCAGAACATCAGCAGAATAGTGCCTGCAGACAGCAGCGCCGACATGGAGTTGACGGCTATGGCCGCGGTCTCGGCGCCTCCGCCGAAGATGGTCACGAAGAAACGGGCCGTAAGCATGAAGATGGGGTTGCCGGGCGGGTGACCCACTTCAAGTTTGAAACCTTGCGATATGAATTCCGGGCAGTCCCAGAAGCTGGCTGTCGGCTCAAGTGTCATCAGATAGGTGACAGCGGCCACTATAAAGCAGAACCAGCCTAAAGAGTTGTTGATGAGGTTGTAGCGTTTCATCTAAAATGTATAAGATTGGCGTTCTTTTACGGCCGTGCACGGCACAGCCTGTTGCGGAGACGCGCTTCATGCCGGCCGGGCAACGCGCATAATCTCCAACAATCGGCAAAGTTAATCATTTATTGCCATACAACACGCCTCCCGCCGTTAAAATTTCCAAAACCCACCTCCCCCTCAAAAAAACTATCCCCCAAAAAGGTAAAAACTCTCCCCCAAAAAGGTAGGGACGCGATTCATCGCGTCCGCACCCGGGCCTCCACTCCTGCGCCTGACCTTTCAGCGGGGGAGGGAGGCGAGGGCGGCGGTCAGGAGTTCGGTGAGGGTGGGGTGGGCGTGGATGGTCGCTAAGGCCCGGGAGGCGGTCATGCCGGTGGCCACAATGGTCTGGGCTTCGCCTACGAGGGTGTCGGCACCGGGGCCGCAATAGTGTATGCCGACGATGCGGCCGTCGGTCTTGTCGGCGATGGCTTTGATGAGGCCGTCGGTGGCTCCGGTGGCGCGGGCATAGCCGTTGGCTGCCACGGGAATCTTGGCGCTGACGGTGTCGATGCCGGCTTCGCGTGCCTGAGCCTCGGTCATGCCGGTGGCAAAGGCTTCGGGACGGGTGTAGATGACCGACGGAACTTTCGTCAGGTCGACACCTTCGCGTCCGGCGAGAATTGCCGCCTGGGCTTCGGCCACATGGGCGAGCATGGGATGTCCCGCGGCGCAGTCGCCTATGGCATAGATGCCTTCGGCGGCGCGGAAGTCGCTCTCGGTGATGATGCGGCCGCTCCGGTCAAGCTGTATCCCGGCGGCCTCGCAGCCGTCGGGGACTACGGCCCGGCGTCCTACGGCCATGAGTACGCACGA
>JAXJRL010000020.1:0-12209 GCA_036310635.1 Muribaculaceae bacterium
ATCTGTAGAATCATCAAATAAATCTTAACTTTGAAACTCCTATGAAATGGCGCACTTCTCAGCTGTTACCTGGCGCACTTCTCAGCTAAATTTTACACCATATATCAAAAGAAGCAGGTTTACAGCATCGGTGAACCTGCTTCTTTACCCAAACCAAGGATTGGCCGCCAAATGTTGTGTAGCCTATATTTACATCTATAAATTAGGCGCGGAATTCTGAAACTTCCGCGCCTAAAAGAAAAACAGATTCCTTCCGTTACCAGTTCTCTTTCTTCACCTCAAAGTAAGCCTGCGGATGCAAGCAAGCCGGACAAACCTGCGGAGCCTCCTCGCCCGTATAGATGAAACCGCAGTTGCGGCACTGCCAAACCACTTCACCCTCTTTGGCAAATACGCTGGCAGTCTCGATGTTCTTCACAAAAGCGCGGTAGCGTTCTTCGTGACCTTTCTCGGCAACGGCGATGTTGCGGTACATGAGAGCGATTTCGGGGAATCCCTCCTCTTCTGCCACATCGGCAAAGTGGGGATATTCCTGCGACCACTCCTCATGCTCGCCGGCAGCGGCAGCCTGCAAGTTCTCCAACGTGGTGCCGATGACACCTGCCGGATAGCTGGCTGTAATTTCTACCATGCCGCCCTCCAAGTATTTGAACATGCGTTTGGCGTGTTCCTTCTCCTGGTCGGCAGTCTCCATGAAGATGGCGGAAATCTGCTCGTAACCCTCTTTCTTGGCTGCGCTTGCAAAGTAAGTGTAGCGCATTCTGGCTTGTGACTCACCGGCGAACGATGTCAGCAGGTTCTTTTCTGTCCGAGTTCCTTTGATACTTTTACTCATAATCTTCTTATCTGATTAATAAAACAATTCTATCTATTCTTAGATAATTATAGTCAACTTCTTTTTTCGCAATTCAATTCTGCTTGACAATAAATGCCAAAATCCGAGAGACTTACCCAGATTTCAATTCGGTATAAGCACCCCCTATAGAAAGAAGAGAGTGACTGTCCGACGGTTTCAGATTTACAGACACTGGAGCTTTAAGCCTAAGCACCACACCCGAAATCTGACCCGAACCAAACGGGCAAAAAAAGTCCTGCGTAACCTACACTTGTGAGCTACGCACTTTTCACGTAGCAGTTCAGTCGCGACAGGATATTTTTGTAGTGCAAAAATAATGTTTTTTTTCTTGACTACAAAATACTAACACAAAAAGGGCGCGAAAAAGTTTGTGAATAAGCTGAAAAAGCAAAGAATTTTGGAATTAGAGATAAAAAGGAGCGTTAAAGACCTCACTCAGACAGCTTTTCCAACGCTTGCCTTCGTGTTTCATCGATAAACTGAAGCAATACTACAGGATTGATATGCCTCCGCCCCAGCCGGACCGTCAGGTGCAGGTGCTGACCGGTCGAGCGGCCTGTGCTGCCGCTTATACCCACCACATCCCCCGGCCTCACGCAGTCACCTTTCTTCACGCGCCATTCAGACAGATGGCAATAGCTGACCGAGAAGTCACCATGCCGCACGGTAACATATTTCCCGGACACCTTGTCATGTCCCACTTTCACCACGATGCCGTGCATCATGGCATAAGTCTCACACCGGTCAGCCCTCAAGTCCAGTCCGTTGTGCCTCTTGCGCTTTTTCGTGAACGGGTCAGTCCTGATACCGAAGGGCGATGTCACATGAATCTCCTTCAGCGGATAGGACACGCTCAGGTAGCTGTCTATCCATTGTTTCCGCATGGAGGCGGTATCGGCCGATAAAACAGCCGGTGCCGTTTTTTCCGTAATCTCCTTTGTTTCCCCTGCCGTCCCCTGTGCGACACGCTCAATCCTGTAACGTGCCGTATGGGGCGTTACTGTATGGAACTGTGCCGATGCTGTCATGCAGCAGCACAGTCCCACTGTAATCAATAATATCCTAAACATGATGCAAAGGTAACAAACCCATATAAGACAACACCATATTGCATAGGGTATTCAGTTGCGACAAATATCATACTCTAAAATCCTGTAATACTCATTTTTATGCTGTAAGAGTATGAAAGTAAGTATGATTATAGTGTCTTATATTAAATAAGCATAAACCACAACATAATCATACTTATAAATACCTCGGAATCGGAACAGCGCATATAATTTTGCGGAAACGACAACCCATAAAAATTATAAAAATGAAGATTCAGAGATTTCAAAGCGAGGAACTGCCATACGGCATACTCGAAAGATTCGGTCTGACACAGGAGATGCTTGAAGACCTGCCCCAAAAGGCGATAGAGGACATCCTCGACGGCCGCCGTTCCCCGGTGCTTCCCATCCATGTCACCGACGAAAGCGGAGAGGAAATCCATGCCCGCACCCGCTTTGCGTTCATCCGCATGGATGACAACAGTGTGGATGTGGTGTTCTATCCGCAGCTCAAAGCCGGACGGTTGGACCGTTTCACGGAGGAAGAGCGCAAGGCACTCCTTGAACACCGTCCCGTCATCGCCCCCGTCACCATGCCTGAAGGAAGGGAGATACAGGCTTTCCACCAGATAGACCATGGCACCAACCAGATTATCTACGTTCCCACACCCGTCATCGGCCGCAACCTCGAATATGCCGCCAATGAGATGAAACTCACCAATGCCGAGCTTACCTGCCTGCAGAAAGGACTGCCCGTCACTGTCATGGACGGTGACGACCTCTACACCATCGGCATCGACCTCAATGAAAAGACCGGCGTGCGCCTCACGCGCGGCGATGAGAAAAAATGGCGCGAGGAACAGCGGCAGGGCTTCGGCAGATACAACTTCGGTCTGAACGGCTGCTGGGTCGCCGACGGGGAAGGCAACCTCGACTATGTTCCCGAAGCATCCTACACCGAGGAACTGTGGGAAGAGATGCGCAAGCGCAACAACATGGCACTCAAACACTAAACCGCAAGCGATATGAAATACGAACCCGAAGAAAGACTCATCGAGAAAGTGCAGTCCGGCGAATACGGCTGGAAAGAATACATCAGCCACCACTCGCGCGAGCTGTCGCAGGAATACGAATGGTACTGCCACCGCAAGGGGCTTGACCCGAACCTTGAGGAATCGGCGGCCGCCTTCATGGAAATGAGGAACGCCCTGCTCGACGAGGCGATGGAAAACGGAAACGCATAAACAAGACAACATCATGCCTATAAGGACAAACACCAATCCGCGCCCCCTTGAGCTGACGCCCGAACTGCAGGACATCCTGCTCCGAAACGGGATGCAGGCTCATGTGGCCGCAAGCAGCAACGGTTTCGCCTTGCTCGTGCAGGGGCATGATTCCCCGTTGCTGAACTATCCCATCACCGAGAAACAGCTAAAAGCCCTCACCAACTGGGGCACCAACACCGCCAACCGCAAGGCATACAACACATTTGCGAGCATTGTCGCCGCAGACTTCGATATGCCGAAAGATTTTGTCCATGCCCGCAACGCCAACGGTCGTGTGGCGATGGGCTTGCACGGCTACCGTGTCGGCGTGGGCGAATACGGCAGGGTCGCACCGTACCGCCGCTTTCCCGTACCGCCGCATCACATGATGGGCTGGTCGTTTTTGGGATGGACTCCGAGGATGCAGGAGGGATTCCACCTGCGCCGCATCGGAGGACAGCTCTACTATCCCGGCGCACCGATGGTGCCGAACCGCCCCGACGGGCGCATGAAGCCCGGAGAGTTGCAATCCGGCGGTTACGGCTTCTATTACAAGGGATATAACACCGCACCCGTGGCGGAGAAAGACGTGCTTGCCGAACTGCAGACAGTGATAACCCCTGTCAGACAGCCGCAGAGACCGACCACACCCGCCATCCCGTATAAGGAAGCCATCACCTCCGATGTCTATTTCTCCAACGAGAAATGGCAGGAGGTACTGGCAAGCCACGGGATATTAGTGGATGCGGAGAAAAAGACCGTCACCATACAATCATCGGCATTGGAAGCGGATTTACAGTACAACCTCTCCGATGAAGAAGTGGTTGTGCTGACCTCCAACTCCATCAAAGACCAGCCTATAGCCAAACGCCTTGAGACGCTTAACAATGTCATCAAGGAGGACTTTGCCGACACATCATTGCATCCCTCGCCATAGCCGCCTGCGCGTCCACGGCCGCCGCCGTGCCCTCTGCGGCGCCCGATTCGCTCTACCACGAGCTCTACCGCCCGCAGTACCACTTCACACCCGCCCACCGCTGGATCGGCGACCCCTGCGGCCTCGTCAAGTACCGTGGCCGTTACTATTCCTACTCCTGGGGAGGCGCCGAGTCATCCGACCTCGTCCACTGGACCGAAACCTCACAGCACGCCATCAAAGGCCTCCCCGCCGGCATCTCGGCCTTCACCGGCTCCGTGGTGGTCGACACCGCCGGAACCGCCGGTTACGGCCCGGGAGCCATGATTGCGGCCTTCACAGGCTTCCACGAGGACTCCAAGAAACAGGAGCAGTCCATCGCCTTCAGCGTCGACTCAGGCCGCTCATATCAGTATTATGACCTCAACCCGGTCATCGACACCTGGTCCACCGAATTCCGCGACCCCACCGTCATCCCCGACCCTGAACACCGCCAGTGGGTGATGTTCGTAGCTAAGGCCCTCGAGAAGAAGGTGGCAATCTACGGCTCGCCCGACCTCAAACACTGGAACCACCTCTCCGACTTCGGTCCCCTCGGCGACTCCGAGCGCTCCTGGGAGTGCCCCGACATCTTCCGAATACCGGTCGAGAACCGCCACGGCCGGTTCAAGTGGGTGATGGTCCTCTCCATCAACTGGGCGCGCCAGCAGTACTTCGTCGGCGAGTTCGACGGCACTCGCTTCATCCCCGACCACCCCGAGCGCTATCCACTCTACCTTGACCAGGGTCTCGACTACTACGCCGCCCGCGTATTCCAGGACTACGACCGCCACGACGGCCCCGTCCACACTCTCGCATGGGTCAACACCTGGGACTACGCCCAGCACGCCCCCACCACCTACGGCAAGGGCATCTGGTCCATCCCCCGCGAGTACCGCCTCGTCAGCACTCCCGAAGGCTACCGCCTCCGCCAGCTCCCCGCCCGCGCCCTCGAATCCCTCCGCGGCAAGCCCTACACCGCCACCCTCGCCCTGAAACCCGGCGCCACGCCCATCCCCGCCGTGTCACGCATGGACAACACCTACGAGCTCCATGCCACGTTCTCAAACCTCGGCACCTCCACCGTGGGCCTCAACCTCTTCCAGGGCGACGGCCGCGCCCTCGTCCTCACCTACAACCCCGTCTCGCGCCGACTCATCCTCGACCGCACCAACACCACCCCCGAGGACATCCCCCACTTCCCCCGCATCACCTCCGCCCTAATCTCGCAGCCCGAGGTCTCGCAGCAGTCGGCCCCGCATGACGCCACGGCCGACATCCAGGTCTTCAACCCACGCACCGCCAGGGCCATCCCCGCTTCGGCTTCAAGGAAGGCCGTGAATGGCACGGATCCGGCCGACACGCTGACGCTCACTGTCTTCGTGGACAAATCGCTGGTTGAAATCTTTGTGAACGACGGCTCAACGGTCCTCACGGCTCTGACTTTCGCCGCTCCGTCCCAGACCGGCATCTCGGCCTTCGCCATCCCGCAGCCCGAAGCCAAAACCGCGCATCCTTCCCTCTCTCTTACCGCCTATCCCCTCGCCTCCATCCATTAAACCTGTCAGAAATATGTAGCGGACGCGGGGCCAAATCGGCTTCGCGTCCGTGTTTTTTTCATGACGGGGGGTCAGTGGCGGGCGGGGACTTTGGAGGCCAGGATGCGGTGGCCCAGGCGGCAGTACAGGCACTTGCGCGTCTGGCAGTACTCGCGGCGCAGCTGTATGTAGGCTTGCGTGGTGAAGGCATCGCGCGCCTCCAGGCCGGCGCCGGTGAAGATGGCGGTCACGGAGTTGCGCTCGGGCTTCAGGGCCTGCAGCAGGTCCACGGCCATGTCCTGGCGGCGCGAGTCGCCGATGTGCTGTCCGTAGGCGTAGAGAAGCGGCGCCACCACATTGATGCACAGTCTGTTCACCGACTCTGCTCCAAGCTGCGGACGGTGCGGCGGGCACGGACGCCCGAAGTTGGAGTGGTCGCCCCAGTAGGCCGACGTGGCCACGTCGAAGAGCGCCGCGGCATCGGCCGGATTCGCCAGGTTGAGGATGGAAGAGGCTATTGGGAAGCCGTCGAAGACAAACGCCGCCAGAAAGGCTATGCGCCGGTGCGGCTGGTTCTGCGGTCGCTGCCGCATCTGCCAGTTGAGCGGCGCCGGCTCCGGAAGCGAGAACTTTGTGGCGTAGAACCGCGCCTCGGCCTGCAGCTGCTCCTCGTAGTGGTCGCGCGGAGTGGCGCTGAGCAGTCCCGAGCGGCTGAAAAGCATGGCCTCCACGGCTGTGTGGTCGTCCGAGTGCTGGATCAGCCTGTGCAGGGGCACCGACCGCGCCAGGCGCTCCATCGGGTCGGCGTTGGCGCCGAACCCCAGGCCGCGCGCCAGCGTGATGTAGGCCGTGGTGTTCCAGTCGCCCCGCGTGGTGGCCAGAGTCGCCAGTATGTCGTCGGCCTTGCGCTGCAGACGCTCGAAGGCCAGCGCCGCCACCCATTCCGTCAGGAACAGCCGCGGAAAGTCGCCGAGGTGCGCCGCGCAGGGCAGCTCCAGCGCCGGCTGGTTCACCAGCGCGTCGTATTGCGCGCGGAAGTCGTCGGCACAGCGCATCGTAACCTGTGGCAGCGGCCTGTGGTCCGTGCGCCGCAGTATCTGCTCGTCGTCATACCGCACCACGTGCAGGATCACATTGTCGTAGGCCGGGTCGTCGTCGTGATGGTGGCGGTGCCAGTCCGAGGCTCGCACATGGATCTCTATGTTGCCGGCCCACATCTGGCCGTCAACCCTCACCTTGGCGTTGAAAAAGTCCGGACCGGAGCCCCGGTTGATGGTGCCCGCGTCCACTATGTCCACCCGCCGGCCGTCCGACGCGGTCATCACCAGCTCTGGCCAGAGCCGGTACTGCCATACGTATTGCATCAGTTGTTCCATTTCGGGGGTGCGGGTGTTGCGGGGAGTGACGATTAGGCCACCCCGTCTGGTTGGGATGATGGGGGTTGACGCAGACAAAATTAGTGAAATTTTGAACTTTGGGCAACCGCCGTTGTAAAATATTTGACTAACTTTACACTCACATTACCCACACATCCCACACCGCACCACTATGGCAGACCAAACCACCCCCACATATCCCCCCGCTCAGCAGCCCTCTCCGGCCCCCGCCGCACCCGCATCACAGGCCGCTCCGCAGCCCGTGGAACCCAACTTTAAGGCCGCTCCGAAGTCTGAAGGAGCCGCCGATCAGCCGGAAGCCGCTGCCACGCAGTCCGCCGCCGCCGATCAGCCGGAAGCCGTCGCCACGCAGCCGGCCGCCGCTCCGAAGCGTCCGCAACGGGTATGGGCCGCCGCACTCGCGCTGGTGTGCACACTTGGCGCCTGGCTCACACTCATGTACTGGGCCGTGGCCCCCATGGTCCTCGCCGTCGCCGGCCTCGTCTTCGGCTTCATAGCCCTGCGCCACACCCGCGGCTTCTGGCACGCCACAGTCCTCGTCTGCCTCGTCGCCGCCGGCGTCCTCGCCGCAGTCCTCGCCGCCTTCTGGCTCCTCCTCTCCACCCTCTGACCCCCTTCCCAGCTATTAGAGCTATTAAAGCTATTAAAGCTATCCCCGCCAGCCCCTTTATCAGCCCTATCCGCCCTATATTTCCCTCCCCCGCCATCCCATCGCAGCAGCCCCAGTCGCCCCATCCGCCCGCAACAAAAAAAGGGCCGCCAAAGCAGCCCTTAATCCATTTCGCAGGTCTCGCAGTATTACCCCGCCAGATACTTGGCAGCATACTCAAACACACACGCCGGCATGGCCTCCTGAAGCTGCCATAGTATGTTGATGGGCTTGTTGCCCTCGTATTTCACCAGCTTCACTTCCCCCATATAAGTGTAGCCCATGCGCAGATTCTTGTCCTCAGGGCGCGTGGCCTGTTTCCTGACAAACAGCAGCATGGTGTTCACACCGTTTATATAGTTCTGACCCGTTGGTGAATCCTGCGACACTGTGCTCTGTGTCTCCCAGTTAAACAGGGTGCGGCTCTGTGCATAGTCGTTGTAGTTTGTCGACGAACCTTCTTCCCTGTCTTTGATTATATCCACAAACATGGCTTCGGCTTTGAGATCAGCGCTGCGTTTCACACCTTCGCGGTCCGACTCCTTTTTCTGCATCGTCGACTTGCCCATGGCTGCCATCACCTGCGATTTGGTATATGTGGCATGCAGTTTGAGCGGCCATTTCGAGGCTATACGCGAGTTGTCGGGCTCTTCCAGGGCCTTGCAGTTGTCTATGAGTATGCCCATAACCTCGCTTATCTCCTCGCACATATTCTTTTGAACTGAGAGCCATTCAAACATCTTGTCGATGGTGCTGAAGCGCCCTTCCTCGAACAAGTCATAATAGAGCATCACAGCCATAAGCCGTGCGTCGTGACCCATGTCCTGTTCTTTCTCTTTGAATCCCCTGTCAGCCAGACTCTTGATGAATCGAAAATATGACACCGAGTCGGTCGCCAACCATTTGTTGATTACCGCACGACTTATCTCCGGTATGTTCGTATCTGCTTTTTCCGTCAGTCCGGCCAAATGTTTCAGCTCCGTCCAGCTCAGCTTCTTGCTCTTGTAAATGGCGCTCAGTGGTAGGTTGTAAATCTTTAGGAAGTTCTTCAGGTTGAGCGTCACATCATACTTTTCGCCGAATGTCCGTACATTCTGCACCAGCTTGTTCTTGTTGTACTGCTGCAGATGCTGCTTGATGTTCTCCAGGATGGTCTCCTTTGCTTTTTCTTCAAGGCTGATTGTGCACCCCAACGGTAGCTGCGGGAATCCCCGCTCTATATTCTCCGCACTGCTTATCGACGTCTTGCCCTGGATGGCTTCGAATCGCGCGGCATAGTTGAATTCTGCCCTTGTCTGACCCACGTAGTCAAGCACTGTCAGGAACTCTTTGCCTTCATGCTTGCGCAGGCCTCGACCCAGCTGCTGCAGATACACCGTCAGGCTCTCCGTTGGTCTCAGAAACAGTACGGTGTCAATGGCCGGTATGTCCACACCCTCGTTAAACATGTCCACAACAAACAGATAGTTGATGCGCCCTGTCTCAAATCGTTTCAACACCATCTGGCGCTCCTGCCCGTTTTCCGACACCAGGTAATCACTTTCCAGTCCATGATTGTGGAACTGCCTGTTCATGAATTTGGCATGCTCCTGGTTGACGCAGAAACACAGCGCTTTTACATCTCGCGGATTAGCCAGATAGTTGTTCAGCGAGTTGATTATAAGCTGTGTTCGTAGTGTATCCTGTATGTAGAGCTTGCTCAGGGCTTCCGTGTCAAATTTGCCCTGACGCCATTTTATGTCCTTAAGATTGGTGCCGTCCGAAACACCGTAGTAGTGGAATGGCACAAGCAGCTGATTGTTGATGGCCGTGGCAAGTCGTATCTCAGCCGAAATCGTGTTGCCGAAATATCGTGTAATATCCTGGCCGTCCATTCGTTCAGGAGTCGCTGTAAGTCCTAATAGAATCTTCGGCTTGAAGTAATCAAGTATGCCTTGATAGGAGTCGGCGGTGATATGGTGCGCCTCGTCTATGACTATGTAGTCATAGTATTCCGGCGAAAGCGACATCTTCGGAAGCTTGCTCGAGAGCATGTCTTTCGAAGCAAACAGATGGTCGTATTTTTCAGGCTTCACTCCGTTATACCACAAATCGCCGAAGTTTACATCCTTCATCACCTTCTGGTAAGCCTTGCATGCCTGTTTCAGAATCTCCTCGCGGTGAGCCACAAACAGTAGTCTTGCCCCGGGATGGCTCTCGGCATATCGTTTGTAGTCGAAGGCCGAAATCATCGTCTTGCCGGTGCCCGTTGCTGCAACTATCAGATTGTGATAATTGTCGTGCAGTATGCGCTCCCGGTCCAGCTCTTCGAGAATCTCATCCTGGTATTCTTTTGCATTTATGAAGTCTTCAACCGAGAAATCCGGATGGACCTTGTGCTTGTCTTTCGACAGGGCCTCCTCCAGGCGAGCATTGTCCCTGCCCAGTACAAATGTCTCATACGCCGGGCACTGCCACATGCTTTCAAACGAGTTTTTCACCGAACTCATCATCTGGGGCAGCTCTTCCTGAGTTATCTTTATGTTCCACTCAGTGCCCTCGCCGAGCGCTGCTCCCGACATGTTCGACGACCCGATGTATGCTGTGTCGAAACCGGTCTTCCTCAGGAAAATGTATGATTTGGCATGCAATCGGGTTATGTTTTCGTCATAAGATATCTTTATCTCGCAATTAGGAAGCGTTGCCAGTTTTAAAACAGCCTTGTAATCAGTGGCCTGCGTGTAGGTGGTCGTAATCACGCGCAGCCGGCCCCCATGCTCGCAGAATTCCTTCAACTCATTGAATAGCCCGTTGAGTCCGCTTTGCTTTATAAACGAGATTACAAAGTCGATACTGTCGCTTGACGATATCTCGCGTTTAAGCTCGCTCAAAAGACTTATGGAATTGTTCCTTGTGCCGGTGAACAGATAGCTGCTCGTGATTGTGGTTTCAGGCCGTATCTTTTTAATATATGCAGCTATGTCGGCATAGTCGCACAGCGTCTTGTCAACAATGGCATTAAGAAGCTTGCCACCGGTCTCAACCAAGTCATCCTCAAAACCCTCAAGCTGGAACTCATTGCTCAGGTACGAAATCACCCCGTTCACAATATTTACAAACTGCAGTGTCCTGGTCGGCTCAGATTCGCTCTCATTACCTTTCTCTCTGACAGATGCAAATATTCGTTCCACAACGCGCGACAAGTAGAGCGACAGATACCGTATAGCCATGCCCGGCGAAAGCGTCTGCTCGCCCACATAGTATTTCCTCCGGTCCAGACTGTCAATCTTCGACTTCACAAGCCGATTGATAATCTGCTCATATATACCGCATTCCAAACCGTCGTATGTTACCATGATTCTTAATATTCAATAAGTGATGAATGGTTATAACCCCCTCATCCAATGCCACAAATTTAGCATTAATAATCATAAGATCCAACCCCATCCCATCATTTCCCCCCTTTCACCTCATCCCCTTATTTATTAGGCCTATCCGCCCTCGCCCTATTAGCCAATCGCAGCAGGCCCAGATGGCCCAGAAGGCCCAGAAGGCCCAGGAGGCCCAGGAGGCTCAGCTTCCCCGCCCCCACAGCATCCCCATCCGCCCTCCAACCCTGCAAAAATGTCCCTCAACGACATTTTTAACCATAAAACCATGCCAAATTTACCACCGATGACCAAAAACTACATCTTTTACCCGCTCCCACACCTTATCTTTGCCCATTAAAATTCACCCGACACATGATGACCAACCCATACCAACACCAATACGCGCCGCAAGACCACTGGACCCGACGCATGGACAGCCGGCCTCAGCCCGTCTACGACGACGAGGACCGATACATCGATTTGGACGGCCTCGACCCCGACGGCGACGACGGCCGCTACATCGACGTCAGCTTCGACTACGACGCCTACAACCGGCGATGCCTCCAAAACAATGCGCCGCCCGACATCTATGACGATGACGACGACGAATACTACTACGACGACGATTACGAAGACAATTACGATTACGGCGACGGCTCAATCAGCCAGAACCAACTGCCCGACGACTACAACCCCGACGACTACGACATTGTCCTTCCCGATATCCCCGGCGCATACGTCGTAATCTCTCCCGATAACACCTTCTATCAGGACCTTCGCCGCAAGATAAACGAACAGAACCGGGCAAACAACCGCCCGATTCTCATCATGGTTGACGACCAGCCGCCCGACATCGGCCTGTCCCCGCCGGATGACGACGACCCGCCGCCTCTGCTAATCCAAATACTTGGCCCAACAGCCAAACCCTGCTAAGGGCAGCTGCCGCCCCGCCAAAAGCCAAAGCAGCAAAGAGCCCCTTGACATTCTGATAAGTCACCATTTCCCCATTTTATTGAAATTCAGCATCCCATGTAGGGACGCTCGGCCCGAGCGTCCGCCCCATCCGTCCATCTTATTGGGCTTATTGGGCCTATCAATGCGGTTGAGTTAAGGAAATCACATCAGAAACCCACATTCTCTAAAAGCATGA
>JAXJRL010000021.1:0-8086 GCA_036310635.1 Muribaculaceae bacterium
CAGCCGGAACAGCAGAACCAGAACGACAAGCAGGTGCTGCAGTCTGTTCAGCAGAAGGAGAACCAGACCCGCAAGGAACAGCCCACGGAACCGGCCACCATGCGCTCCACCGACAAGCCCTGGTAATCCGCTCATCCTCCTTTCTCCCTCCCCCACATCGCTTTTAAACATACAACGAAACAGCAAGACACATCAAAACACCGATGAAAAAGTCATTCATACTGAGTGTCATCCTCGCCATCTTCACCCTTTCGGCGGCTGCCCAGGGCGCGTCCATCAGTGTGCGCGCACCCGGCCAGGTGGTGCAGGGAAACAACTTCACGGTAACATTCCAGGTGAACAACACTGAGTCGCCCGTGCGCAATGCTCCCGAAATCAAGGGTTGCACACTGCTCTACGGCCCGGCTCTGACCACCATGTTCTCCACCCAGATCATCAACGGACGGCAGACCTCGTCGGAGACCTACCAGTACACCTTCACATACCGCGCCGACAAGGCCGGAGCCACACGCATCCCCGCCATCGGCATCAATGCCGACGGCAAGGCCCTGCGCACCGAGGCCCGCAACCTGACCATCCTGCCGCCCGACAAATCGGCCCAAGCACGCAACAACCATGGCGCCGGCGCACCCGGCACGCCGGCCCACTCCACCGGCCGCACGTCGTCAATCAGTCCCAAGGATCTGATTGTAACCGTAACAATGTCAAAAAAGCACATTTACGAGCAGGAGGCCGTCATCGCCACCATCAAGGTGTACACCAAGCACCCGATTGTGTCGTTCCGCGCCACAACCCTGCCCTCGTTCGACGGCTTCCTGAGCGAGGAGCTGCCCGTGTCAGGCTCGGAGGCCAAGCTGGAGAATTTCCGCGGCGACAACTACTATTCAGTGGTGCTCAAACGCTGTCTGCTCTACCCGCAGAAGGACGGCACCCTCACCATCAACTCAGGCCGCTACGACGTGACCCTCGAGACTTATGAGGAAATCAGCAACGGCTTCTTCATCACACGACGTCCCATCGAGCAGAACATCACCACCTCGTCAAACCAGGTGTCGGTGGTGGTATCGCCCCTGCCCCAGCCCAAGCCCGCCGGCTTCAACGGTGCCGTTGGCTCCAACTTCAGCGTCAAGACCAGCCTCGAGCCCTCGCTTCTGCGCACCAACGAGGCTGCCACCTACACTTACAGCGTGACCGGCACCGGCAACATCAAGTACCTCGCCGCTCCGGACATTGACTTCGGCAGCAACGTGGAGGAGTACGAACCCGAAACCAGCAACAACGCCAAGTTCAACGGCTCCGACCTGACCGGAACCTACACCGCCACCTACACCGTGGTGCCCCAGCAGATCGGTGAGTTCAATGTGCCGGCATCGCAGTTCGTATACTTCAACCCCTCCACCGGCAAGTATGTGACCATCCAGGTGCCCGGTGCCAGCCGCAAGGTGGTGAAAGGCAGCGCCTCGGCATCGTCCGTGCGCCAGAACGCCATCGGCAAGCAGCTCGACGACATTCTCCACATCAAGAGCCTGAGCAATGCCGGCCTTGAACACGAGCATTCGTTCACCGTCAACTCATGGCTGTATCTACTCTGCTATCTCATCGTCATAGCCGGCATTGTGACCGCCGCCATAGTTTACCGCCGCCAGCTGAAGCTCAACGCCGACATCACAGGCCGCCGCACAGCCCGTGCAGGCCGCGTGGCTGCCAAGCGTCTGAAGAGCGCCAAGGCTGCCATGAACGCCCACCGCAACGACGAGTTCTATGCCGCCGTCTCCTCGGCCATCTGGGGATACCTCGGCGACAAACTGGGCATTCCGTCGTCGGCCCTCACCCGCGACAACATATCGGACAAACTCAACGACTACGGTGTGGCTCCCGAACTCGTGGCTCAGACCATCGACCTCCTGGACGAATGTGAAATGGCACGCTTCACTCCCGAGCACTCCGATACCGAGGTGAGCGAGCTCTACGACCGCGCAGCCAACATCATCAATGCCATCGACTCAACCAAACCCGCTAAAAAATAACAAAGCCACACAGCAATGAAAACTCTGAGGCTAATATCCATAATTATCCTGCTCGCCGCCTTCATGGTCCCCGCAGGAGCCAAGGCCATGACCCTGGCCGAACAGGGCGACTCAGCCTACAACAAGAAGAACTTTGCCGAAGCGCTGACCTTCTACCGCGAAGCGCTCGAGAAGGACGGTTCGTCGTCCGACCTCTATTACAACATCGGCAACACCTACTATCGCCTTAACGACTTGGGCCACGCCGTAATCAACTACGAGCGCGCGCTGAGCCTCGACCCGTCGAATGTCGACGCCAAGACCAACCTGGACTATGTGAAGACAAAAATCATAGACAAACCCGAGGACGACAGCACCTTCCTCAGCAACCTCCACCAGCGCATCATCGCCGCCTTCGCTCCCAACACCTGGGCGTGGATAGCGTTCTTAATCTTTGTGCTGGCCGTGGGTGCTGTTGCGCTATACATGTTCACATCGAACGTGAATCTGCGCAAAGTGGGCTTCTTCGGAGGCTTCGTGCTCCTCGCCGTGTTCGGCTATGCGCTCATCGTGGCCTTCGGAGCCGCCTCGCGCCATGACTCGCACGAGTACGCCGTGGTCATTGCTCCCACCACCAACCTGCGCTCCACCCCGGCCACCTCGAACAGCAAGACTGACAAGGTGGTGCCCATCCACGAAGGCACCCGCGTGCTCATCCTCGACTCGGTGCCCACACCCGACGACCCCTCGACCCGCATGTGGTACGATGTGAAGATCAACAACACCTCGCGCGCATGGGTCAGCGCCGCCGATGTGGAGCGCATCTGAGCGCCCACGGTCGGTTGCCTGGCCTGTCTTCGCGCCGAAGCCGCATTTCCGCTAAAAAATATTTGCCTGCTGAAATGTACCGGCTGAACACCGGCGAAAGAGCGCACAAAATGTTGCCTATCAATGGCATATTGAAAGGTTTTTGGCAGCCAGAAACGGAATTTTGACACTTATATGTTTTATAACATAAAGTTTTTTTGTCAAAAAGTATTGCACAAGTCAAAAACTAATCTTAACTTTGATTGTCGCAAGGAAGCCGCCTGCTTCCCGTCATTATTTACCAACACCTTGTTACCTCACAATTAAATCCCATACATCATGACAAAGACAATCACCTTCAACGAATTGCGCAACCTCAAGGACAGCCTGCCTGACGGTTCAATGCACCGCATCGCCGATAAACTCAATGTCACCGTGCAGACCGTACGCAACTACTTTGGCGGCAGCAATTACGATTTCGGCAAAAACCAGGGAGTTCACATTGAGCCGGGTCCTAACGGCGGTATCGTTGTCCTTGATGATCCCACCATCTACGACATGGCCGTAGAAATCCTCCAGGAGCAGGATAAGGAATAATACCCGCCCGGCGTTTCCTTCCCTCACAAGCCCCTATCTCTCCCATCGAAAGAAATCGCAAAGAAACTCTATCATTAGACGCCGTGGCACTCTCTGCGGCGTCTAATGTTTTTCTCATCCATACGCACTCATGTCCACTCGATTCATTACCGTAGCCATCCACACTTACGACCACGCCATCAAGCTGAAGAAACTCCTTGAAAGCGAGGGAATAGAGGTGTGCCTGAACAATGTGAATCTCGATGCCCCGGTGGTGTCGGCGGGCATACGTGTGCGCATCAAGGAGAGCGACCTGCCGCTGGCGCTCCGCATCATTGAAAATCCCGATATTTTCAGCAGCGGCGAGTCTGAGCCGCACGACAAGCCCCACTCAGTGCTGGTGCCCGTCGACTTCTCGGATTACTCGTTGCGCGCCGCGGCCATGGCCTTCTCAGTGGCAGGCATGCACGGTGCCGAAATTGTGCTGATCCACACCTACATCGACCCTGCCACCGGAGCCAACATGCAGCTGACCAATGCTCTGACATTCGACCTGGTGACCGACACCGAAGTGCGCCGCCAGGTGGAGCAGACAGCGCAGACGCAGATGGACCATTTTGTCAAGAAGCTCAAAGCGCTCATCCGCGACGGTCTCATTCCGCCCGTCAAGTTCAGCACCCGCATCCTGGAGGGCGTTCCCGAGGACGTCATCGACGACTACAGCAAGCTCAACAACCCCTACATCATTGTGATGGGCACACGCGGAGCATCGCGCAAGGCCGACGAGATGATCGGCTCCGTAACTGCCGAGATTGTAGACAAATGCCGCGTAACGGTGCTCGCCGTGCCTGAACCGTTTGATGTAAAGCCTAAAATGGCGGAGAATGTGCTTTTTTTCAGCAACTTGGTTCAGGAGGATATTCTCGCCCTCGACACCTTCGCCCGCATCTTCCCCAACTCCGGCGCCACTGTGACGGTGGTGCCCATGCCTGACCGCCGCAAGTTTCTGCCCGAGCGCCTCACGGAGTCGAATCTCAACACTCTGATCGAGTACTGCAACAAGAATTTCCCGTCACTGCATTTTGTGGCACCGCCGTTTGTGCCTGACCAACACTTCGCCACCCTGCCCGACCTGGCTGAAACGCTGAAGGCGGACCTCATCGTGGTACCCAACCGCAAGCGTCGCAACGCGCTGGCGCGCATGATCAATCCCGCGCTGCCGCGCAAGCTGGTGATGTCGTCGGACCTGCCGATGCTCATCATCCGCGTGTGACAAACCCGCAAAATTCGTAAGTTCTTACGGATGCTCAGGCATCCGCCGATGCGCCCTGCCGGTCATTCGGCCAGGGTAACACCGTCAATGTCCTCGAGACGGCTGCGCAGACGTGCCACATCGTCGCGGCGTATGCTCACGATCATGCGGCAGGTGTTGTCAAACTCCTGGCTCACAGTGGTTACGCCGGGCTGTTTGACCAATTTCATCACATCGTTCATGGACATGTAGGGGAACGTGAAGGCCAGCTGGCACTCCACGTGCCGCTCCACTATTTCGGCATTCTCCAGGGCCGAACGGGCGGCTTCGCGGTAGGCCGCAATCAGTCCCGATGTGCCCAGTTTTATCCCGCCGAAATAGCGCACCACGGCAATCGCCACATTGGTCAGGCCAAACGAGTTGATCTGGCCCAGAATGGGCTTGCCTGCCGTTCCCGAGGGCTCGCCGTTGTCCGACGACAGGCTCTGATCGCGGTCAGGGCCAACCATATACGCCCAGCACACATGGCGCGCGTCGTGGTACTGGCGCGCAACCGATGCTATCTGTTCCTTGGCCTCCTCGACCGTTGAGGCGGGGAAGGCGAAAGCCAGGAATTTGCTCATCTTTTCGGTGGTCTTGGATTCGGACGGCCCGGTGATGGTGCTGTATGTGTCGGTGTGTGGTGTCATATCTCCGGCAGGGGCGACTGCAATGCCCTTAAAAATGTTGAGAAGGGAAAATTTCAGGCGACAAAGGTAGCAAATTTTGGGCAAAAAGCTTTGACATAATCCGATTGTTTAGTAAATTTGCGTGAATTTAAGAGGAGGTGCGAGCATGACAGCCTTGTGAACGGACCGTAAGACCTCTAAATCTTATACCAAGAACAGCCTCCTTATTACTGACAAAAAATCTTTTAAATTCATATCGCATTTCATTCACTTATCAATCGACCAGTTATGGCAGAAAAGAAAGAAAAACTGTTCGACCAATTTCCCGGCGTAAGCTACGACGAATGGCGCGCCAAAGTTGAGACCGACCTCAAGGGTGCCGACTTCAACAAGAAATTGGTATGGCGAACGAACGAGGGATTCAATGTACAGCCCATCTATCGCGCTGAAGACATTGCCGAACTCAAAACCACCAACTCACTTCCCGGTGAATTCCCCTATGTTCGCGGCACACGCGACAACAACGACTGGCTCACCCGCCAGAACATCATCGCCGAGACTCCCGCCGAGGCCAACAAGGTGGCCCTCGACGTGCTCACCAAGGGTGTGACCTCGCTCGGCTTCACCGTTGAAGAGCCTTCAGCCGAAGTGGTTGAAACACTCCTCAAGGACATCGACATCGCCAAGGTTGAGGTTAACTTCACCTGCTGCCCCAAAAAGGCTCAGGCCCTCGCCGAAGCTCTCGTGAAATATGTACAGGAAAAGGGCGCAGCCGACACCTTCAAGGGCTCCATCGACTACAACCCCCTGCGCAAGGCTCTGCGCCACGGTGCCGGCAATGTTTGCGCCGAAGTGGTGGCCGACGCCAAAAAGCTCGTTGAGACCGTGGCTCCCGTCAAGGGCCTCCGCGTTCTCTCTGTAGACTCCGACACCCTGTGCAACGCAGGCGCTTACATCTTCCAGGAACTTGGCTACGCTCTGGCCTGGGGCGCTGACTGGCTCACCCTCCTCACCGAGGCCGGCCTGAGCGTGGAAGAGGTTGCCTGCCGCATCAAGTTCAACATGGGCGTTTCCTCGAACTTCTTCATGGAGATCGCCAAGTTCCGCGCCGCCCGCATGCTCTGGGCCCAGATCGTGGAGCAGTACAAGCCCAAGTGCGAGTGCGCCACCAAGATGGTGTGCTGCGCTTTCACCTCCAAATTCAACCAGACCATCTACGACGCTCACGTCAACCTGCTCCGCTCGCAGACCGAAAGCTTCTCGGCTGCCGTTGCCGGTGTTGACTCCATCGTCACCACACCGTTCGACACTCCCTACCAGACTCCCGACGCTTTCTCTGAGCGCATAGCCCGCAACCAGCAGTTCCTGCTGAAGGAAGAGAGCCACCTGGACAAGGTTGTAGACCCCGCCGGCGGTTCATACTATGTTGAGACCCTCACCGTTTCCATCGCCCAGGAGGCATGGAAGCTTTTCCTCGAGGTTGTGGACAAGGGCGGTTTCTTCGCCATGGTCAACAACGGCGACGTGCAGAAGGCCGTCAACGAGAGCTGCGAGAAGCGCCACACCGACGTCGCCCGCCGCAAGGAGATTCTGCTGGGCACCAACCAGTACCCCAACATCAACGAGAAGGCTGCCGACAAGATTGTCAAGAAGGACGCCGTGTGCGGCTGCAGCTGCTCGAAGGACGCCGCCGAGAACGGTGGTCTGCTCATGAAGCGCGCCGCAACCGACTTCGAGGCTCTGCGCCTTGCCACCGAGGCTGCCGCCAAGCGCCCCAAGGTGTTCATGCTCACCATCGGCAACCTGGCCATGCGTCTGGCTCGCGCCCAGTTCTCAACCAACTTCTTCGGCTGCGCCGGCTACGAAATCATCGACAACCTGGGCTTCGACACCGTGGAACAGGGCGTTGACGCCGCCATGGAAAAGGGCGCCGACGTTGTGGTGCTCTGCTCAAGCGACGACGAGTACGCAACACTGGCTCCCGAAGCCTTCAAGTACCTGAACGGCCGCGCCGAGTTCGTGGTTGCAGGTGCTCCCGCTTGCATGGACGACCTCAAGGCCGCAGGCATCAAGGACTTTGTTCACGTTCGCGTAAACGTGCTCGACACACTCAAAGATTTCAACAACCGACTCCTCAACAAATAAGCACCCATGAAACCTGATTTCAAAACAATAGACATTACCAAGGACGGTTTCGGCGCACAACACGCCGCCAAGCAGGGCGCCGAGGAATGGCTCACCCCTGAACTGATACCCGTCAAACCCGTATACACCAAGGAGGACCTCGAAGGCCTCGAGCACCTGAACTATGTTTCCGGTATTCCTCCCTTCCTGCGTGGCCCGTACAGCGCCATGTACCCCCTGCGCCCCTGGACAATCCGCCAGTACGCCGGCTTCTCAACCGCCGCTGAGTCAAACGCTTTCTACCGCCGCAACCTCGCTGCCGGTCAGAAGGGCCTGTCAGTGGCATTCGACCTGGCCACACACCGCGGCTACGACGCTGACCATCCCCGCGTAGTGGGTGACGTCGGCAAGGCCGGTGTGTCCATCTGCTCGATCGAGGACATGAAGGTGCTCTTCGACGGCATTCCCCTGAACAAGATGTCAGTGTCCATGACCATGAACGGCGCTGTGCTCCCCGTGCTCGCCTTCTACATCAACGCCGGTCTGGAGCAGGGTGCCAAGCTCGACGAAATGGCAGGTACCATCCAGAACGACATCCTCAAGGAGTTCATGGTGCGCAACACCTATATCTACCCGCCTGAATTCTCGATGCG
>JAXJRL010000022.1:0-5714 GCA_036310635.1 Muribaculaceae bacterium
ATGTTCACCAACGCCGGCATGAACCAGTTCAAGGACATCAGTCTCGGCAACAAGCCCATTAAGAACTCGCGCGTGGCCGACTCCCAGAAATGCCTCCGCGTAAGCGGCAAGCACAACGACCTCGAGGAGGTGGGTATGGACACTTACCACCACACCATGTTCGAGATGCTCGGCAACTGGTCGTTCGGCGACTACTTCAAGGAGGAAATCATTGACTGGGCATGGGAATACCTCGTATACGTGCTCCACCTGGATCCCGCCCGCCTCTATGCAACTGTCTTCGAGGGTTCGCCCGAAGAGGGCCTGCCACGCGACGACGAGGCCGCCGGTTTCTGGCTGCGCCACCTCCCCGCCGACCACATCATCAACGGCAACAAGCACGACAACTTCTGGGAAATGGGCGACACAGGTCCCTGCGGCCCCTGCTCTGAAATCCACATTGACCTTCGTTCCGACGAGGAGCGCGCAGCCGTTCCCGGCGCCGAGCTCGTCAACAAGGACAATCCCCTGGTAATCGAAATCTGGAACCTGGTGTTCATGCAGTTCAACCGCCTCGCTAATGGCAAGCTCACCGAGCTGCCCTTCAAGGTGATCGACACCGGCATGGGCTTCGAGCGCCTCTGCATGGCTCTCCAGGGCAAGAAGTCGAACTACGACACCGATGTGTTTACTCCGCTCATCCACAAAATTGAGCAGCTCTCGGGCAAGGAGTACGGCAAGGACCACAAGGTGGACGTGGCTATGCGCGTAATCGCCGACCACGTGCGCACCATCTCGTTCTCCATCGCCGACTCGCAGCTGCCCTCCAATGCCAAGGCCGGCTATGTGATTCGCCGAATCCTGCGCCGCGCCGTCCGCTACGCCTACACCTTCCTCGGCCAGAAGAGCGCGTTCATGTACCGCCTGGTCGACACTCTCATCGAGTCGATGGGTGAGGCCTATCCCGAGCTTCCCGCACAGCGCGACCTGATCATGAAGGTCATCAAGGAGGAGGAAGACGCTTTCCTGCGAACTCTGGAAAAAGGCATGGGTCTGCTCGACGACGCCATGAACCGCGCCCGCAAGGCCGGCAAGACCGAAATCTCGGGCAAGGAGGCTTTCACTCTCTACGACACCTACGGATTCCCCCTCGACCTCACCGAGCTCATCCTCAAGGAGAACAATATGACACTCGACCACAAGGGGTTCGACGTGGAGATGCAGGCCCAGAAGACCCGCGCACGCAACGCCGCTGCTGTCGAAGCCACCGACTGGGAGGTTGTGAACCCCGACTGCAAGGACACCAAATTTGTGGGTTACGACTCTTACACCGCCGAGACCGGCATAGCCCGCTGGCGCCGCGTAAAGCAGAAGGGCCGCGAGTTCTTCCAGATCATCCTTGAAGAGACTCCCTTCTATGCCGAAATGGGCGGCCAGGTTGGCGACCGCGGCACTCTCCGCGACCTTGCCACCGGCGAGACCGTTGAAATCTACGACACCAAACGCGAGAACGGCATAGCCGTGCATCTCACCACCAAGCTTTCCGCCAACCCCGAAGGCCGCTTCGAGGCCGCAATCGACGTGGAGGCACGTCGCGCCACCGCCGCCAACCACACTGCCACCCACCTCCTGCACCACGCCCTCCGCGAGGTGCTCGGCGAGCACGTGGAGCAGAAAGGCTCGTTCGTGTCGCCCGACGTTCTCCGTTTCGACTTCTCGCACTTCCAGAAGCTGACACCCGAGGAAATCCGCAAGGTGGAGCATCTGGCCAACAGCTACGTGCGCCAGGCCATTGTCCGCGACGAGCACCGCAATGTGCCCATCGCCGAAGCACGTCAGATGGGCGCCATGGCCCTGTTCGGCGAAAAGTACGGCGACGAGGTTCGCGTCATCAAGTACGGCCCGTCGGTTGAGCTCTGCGGCGGCACACACGTTGACAACACCGGCGAGATAGGCATGATCCGCATCATGTCCGAGAGCTCGATTGCAGCCGGTATCCGCCGCATCGAGGCCATCACCGGCGAACACGTGGAGGACATGCTCGACAACCTGTCCGACTCCATGCGCCAGATCAGCGCCATGTTCAACAATGTTCCCGATGTGCTGGGCGCACTCCGCCGCGCAGTTGAGGAGAACGCCGAGCTCAAGAAGAAAGCCCAGGAGGCCCTGGTTGAGCGCGCCAACTCCATGGCCAAGGAGCTCGTGGAAAAGGCCGAGACCATCAACGGCATCAAGGTGGTGTCGCTCACCGGCGTGCGTATGCCCGAAATGGTCAAGAACATCGCCATGGCCGTTCGCCAGATAGCACCGGAGAACACGGCCTACATTGCCGCCACAACCGATGCCGCCGGCAAGCCGCTCCTCACCGTGGCTCTCACCGAGGACCTGGTCAAGAACGGTCTGAACGCAGCCACCATCTCGCGCAACGCAGCCAAGGCCATCAAGGGCGGCGGCGGCGGCCAGCCCGGCTTCGCCCAGGCCGGCGGCAAGGACGGTGACGGCATAGCCGCCGCTTACGATCTGCTTCGCTCCGCATTCTGACAGTAGCATTAAAGCCCGGGGGACTTCACCGCCCGGCATCACTCCATACCGGCACGGCCGGCTTCCAGTTCCGCATGGCTGGAGGCCGGCCGTGCCGTGGGTGCAAGATGTTTTACAGTTATGTTGTAAAGCATGTGGCGCTCTGTTCCGCACGGATAAGGCGCATAAGCCCGGGCGACCACGTTGATTTAAACTTTTTTAACGGCAAATTTCCATTCTTTAATCCTCGCTATTATTGCACCGATAGGTTTTTGTGTGTATTTTTGCATCGGTAATACCACCATCCGAGAATCTTTCTTTTATTCCCTGAATACATAGAACACTTAAAACCATCTATTTTTATTAAGTATGGACATTAATAATATCATGAACAACCTGGAAGCTAAGCATCCGGGTGAAAAGGAGTACCTCCAGGCCGTGCACGAGGTGCTGATGTGCGTTGAAGACGTTTACAACCAGCATCCCGAATTCGAGCGCAACAAAATCGTAGAAAGAATGGTTGAACCTGACCGCATCGTCACCTTCCGCGTAACATGGATCGACGACAAGGGCGAGGTTCAGAACAACATAGGCTATCGCGTGCAGTTCAACAATGCCATTGGCCCGTACAAGGGCGGCATCCGTTTCCACGCTTCTGTCAACCTGTCAATCCTCAAGTTCCTCGGCTTCGAGCAGACTTTCAAGAATGCTCTGACCACCCTGCCCATGGGCGGCGCCAAGGGCGGTTCCGACTTCTCGCCCCGCGGCAAGTCTGACCGTGAGATCATGGCCTTCTGCCGTGCCTTCATCCTCAACCTGTGGAAGCACCTCGGTCCCGACACCGACGTGCCCGCCGGCGACATAGGCGTAGGCGGCCGCGAAGTTGGCTACATGTACGGCATGTACAAGCAGCTCGCCAACCAGTGCACCGGCACTTTCACCGGCAAGGGCCTCTCGTTCGGCGGCAGCCGCATCCGTCCCGAGGCTACCGGCTTCGGCGCACTCTACTTCGTGCAGTCCATCCTCCGCGTAAAGAACGAGGACATCAAGGGCAAGACTGTCGCTATCTCCGGCTTCGGCAACGTGGCTTGGGGCGCTGCCCTCAAGGCTACCGAACTCGGCGCCAAGGTTGTCACCATCTCCGGTCCTGACGGCTACATCTACGATCCCGCCGGTCTCGACGCCGAGAAGATCAACTACATGCTCGAGCTCCGCGCTTCAGGCAACGACATCGTGGCTCCCTACGCCGACAAGTTCCCCGGCTCTACCTTCTATGCAGGTAAGAAGCCCTGGGAGCAGAAGGTTGACATCGCCCTCCCCTGTGCCACCCAGAACGAGGTTAACGAGAACGATGCCAAGCAGCTCGTTGCTAACGGTGTGAAACTCGTTGCCGAAGTTTCGAACATGGGTTGCACCCCCGAGGCTATCGACACCTTCATCAACGCCAAGATCACTTACGCTCCCGGCAAGGCCGTGAACGCAGGCGGCGTTGCCACCTCAGGCCTCGAAATGAGCCAGAACGCCGAGCACCTCCAGTGGTCGGCCGAGGAAGTTGACCACCGTCTCCACGAGATCATGGCCAACATCCACGAGCAGTGCGTGGCTCACGGCACCGAACCCGACGGCTACATCAACTACATGAAGGGCGCCAACATCGCCGGCTTCATGAAGGTTGCCGACGCCATGATGGGCCAGGGCGTTTACTAATCCCCCACCCCTTCAGCGTTGAATTTATAGTCAACTAAATACCGAGCCCCTTCAGCCGCAATGGCCGAAGGGGCTTTTTTTTAAGGTCTTAACGTGGCCTGGGCCCCGGCTCCGGTCATACATCCAGCCTCGGCGCTATCCGCCCGCGTTCCAGCTCGAGCAGAAAACGCTTTACCTCCAGGCCGCCGCCATAGCCGGTCAGCTTGCTGTCGCTTCCTATCACCCGGTGGCAGGGAGCAAATATCGAAATTGCATTGGCACCGTTGGCATTGGCAACAGCGCGCACTGCATTGGGGCACCCCATTCTCGCGGCCATGGCGCCGTAACTCTCGGTGGTCCCATAAGGGATATCGAGCAAAGCCGTCCACGCCCGCTTCTGGAATTCCGTGCCGACAAACATCAGCGGCACATCAAAGCGTTGCCGAGTGCCGGCAAAATACTCATCCAGCTCACGGACAGCCTCATCAATCACATCGCACGTCCCCCACACCATCTCGGAGCCGAGCTCCTGCCGCAGCCGACGGTCAACCAGTTCGCGGTGTCGTTCCACCATCCAGTCGCACATACACAGCCGCCCGTCCACAGCCCCAAGCCGTAGACGCCCGCAAGGCCCATCATATTTCGTAACAACAATCCGTCGCATAGATTAATAACTTAAAATAAGCACCACAAATTTACAACAACCTCCTCATTGCAACAACAACTTCAGACCACAGCGATATCTGCCTTAGTAGATTATCGTGATCCCATAACTTTGGATTACGCCAAGCAGCCCTCCTTTCCCACAGGTAGGTGTATTCGTGCAGTGGGGTTTCAGGATTCATCGCATCTTTATTCAGGTACACCTTGCCTTTGGCAGCTCAGCCTTATACAATACCCTTCTTAGTATTAAGGATTTGCATTTGCAGATAGCCTCCACCTTTCCCATGATGTGAACCAGTGAAAAACTCTGGATGCGGCATTTTCTCGCTCTCTTCAAGAATTTTAGCACAAGGTCTATATGACATTTCAATATTTTGCAGTAATTTTGTCATCGGAAGGGGCTGTTCTTTATTAGAGCCCCCTTGCACACCAGGAGCCTGCATCGTTGATGCAGGCTCCATTTTTATTGTCTCAAATTAAGCAGTTGCATAATAAAGAAACTGTATGTCGGTCCTTCAATTTTGGTGTGGTCTTAGGAGGCGAGAGGATTTCATCGGTCACTCCTTGTTTTTATGATGGAAAAGCATTAAATTTGCCGTTGAAGAAAGGTTGGAGTTGACAGCACGTGACTCCTCGTAAGGTTGACCGGCGGTGCCTCGGGCGGCAACGCCTTTCTTTTCTCCGTTTAGGGCACCTGTAATCAAAAAGAACCTTTCGCATTCTCCTATTGTTAATCTGGGGAGAATGTATTAACTTTGTCCATAACAACGGGCGGAAGAGCAGAAAGGTCAGCTGCCGAAGATTTTTGGGCACAAGCCGAAACCGCGGTGCATATGTTAAAAACGGACTGGGGCAAGTGTTAAAGC
>JAXJRL010000023.1:0-16772 GCA_036310635.1 Muribaculaceae bacterium
ATCATGAAGAACTACACGTTCTCCGACAAAGACTGCGTGTGGATCTTCTCGCACACCGGCATCAACCCCGTCAACATCGACATCGCCAACGAGGCCCACAAGCTGCAACCATCATGGCCGACAGCATAGAGAGCGGCCACTGGGTGCACACTTGGGGCTGCGGCCACGCCACCATCCCCTGCGAGGAGATGTATCCCCGCATCGGCGGCATCGTAGGCTTCCACCCCCTGTGCGAGCTTCCCCTCACCTTCTTCACCCAGATCATCGGCCAGATGGGCATTCACCAGTTCCTCTTCCTGGAGCGCGTGGAGGGCTACGGCCAGGAAATCATGAAGAACTACACGTTCTCCGACAAAGACTGCGTGTGGATCTTCTCGCACACCGGCATCAACCCCGTCAACATCGACATCGCCAACGAGGCCCACAAGCGCGGCATGAAAGTCATCGTCTACGGCTCGGCAGGCAACACCGGCGACAAGCCCGGACGCCACAGCAGCGGCAAGAATCTCTTCCAGGTGGCCGACGTGGTCGTTGACTCGTGCGTGCCCCTCCAGGACGCATCCGTGCCCATGGACAAGCACTTCGACAACATCGGCCCGCTCAGCACCCTGGGCTTCATCACCATGGTTTGGATGACCATCTGCACCGTGTGCGAAATCCTGGAGGAGCGCGGCTACAAACTCCACATCAACCCCTCGCACAACGTGCCCGGCGACACCACCGCCGGCGAGCGCCTCGACGCCTGCATAGCAGCCTACAAAGACCGCCTGCACCAGCTCTAAAAGCCTGACCCCCAACCATCTTCTCTCTCCATTTACAGCACCGGAGCCACCGGCGGCCACAAAGCCGCCCCGGCCTCGGCTCCGGGCTCATTATCTCATTTTTTCCAAAAATCTGATTACGCAATGAAGACAAAGTATCTACTGACTGCCTTGACACTGGCGCTCACTTCGGCCGGCTATGCCGCCGAACCGGCACCCGCTGTCCCGCAGACGCAGAGCCAGGCCGGCATCACGGCCACAGGTACCGTGCTCGACTCCGACGGCGAACCCGTGATAGGCGCCTCGGTGACTCCCGCCGGCCTGAAAACGGGTGTGGCAACCGACATTGACGGCAAGTTCGAAATTTCCGTCAAACCAGGCACCATGCTTACCATCAGCTATATAGGCCACAAACCCGTAACCGTCAAAGCTGCCCAGGGCCTCACCATCCGCCTGGAGAGCGAGGCATCCGTGCTTGACGACGTAGTGGTTGTGGGCTATGGCACACAGAAAAAGAAACTGGTAACCGGCGCCACCGTGCAGGTGAAGGGCGAGGATGTAGCCAAGCAGAACACTGTGGACGTTATCGGCGCTCTGCAGAGCCAGACCCCCGGCGTGAACATCACACAGTCAAACGGCTTCATCGGCCAGGGCTTCAAGGTGAACATCCGCGGTATCGGCACCATCGGCTCGTCATCGCCCCTTTATGTGGTTGACGGAGTGGCCAACGGCTCGATCGACGGCCTCAACCCCAACGACATCGAGAGCATCGACGTGCTCAAGGATGCAGCCTCGGCTGCCATCTACGGCGCACGTGCAGCAAACGGCGTTATCCTCATCACCACCAAGAAGGGCAAGGCCGGCCACACCATGATCAGCTATGACGGCTACTATGGTGTGCAGAACATCTACAAGATGCCCCACATTCTCAATGCCACCGAATTTATGGCCATTCAGGACGAAGGCCGAATCATGGACGGTCTTGAGCCATACAACTGGAGCACTTTCATCCCTCAGCGCGACCTCGATGCAATCAACTCGGGCGCCTGGCAGGGCACCAACTGGCTCAAAGAGGTGAAGAACAAGAATGCGGCGCTTACCAACCACGCCCTCGGCTTCAGCGGCGGCGACGATAACGGCAACTTCGCCATCGGTCTGGCTTATACCTACCAGGAGGCAACGATGGGCGTGCCCAATGACATTCCTGCAATGAACCGCTACAATGCCCGCATCAACAGCGAGCGCGTGATGAAGCGCCTCAACGGCCACGACTTCATCACCATCGGCGAGACTGTCAACTACAAGTACCAGGAAGTACAGGGATCGTTCGCAACAGGCGGCATATACTGGAACGGCGTGCACAACATGCTGGTTATGAGCCCGCTGATGCATCCCTATAACGAGGACGGCAGCTACTATGTGGAGAAAGACCGCGTGGCCGACGGCTACAAGTGGGACATCAGCAACGGCGCCCACAAGAACCCCATAGCCTATCTGGACTATGTGATGAACCAGAACAAGAGCAAGAGCCACTACTTGCAGTCGTCAGTGTATCTGCAGATTGAGCCCATAAAGAATCTGAAGTTCCGCACCCTGTTCGGCTACATCTACTCATCGTCGGCCTACCGCGCCTACACCCCCGAGTACGAGCTGACCCAGACCCTGGTGCAGGCCAAGGATCAGGTGGTGCAGTCGCTCTCGCAGTCCAGCCGCTGGTCATGGGAGAACACCCTGCGCTACAACTTCAAGCTGGCCGAGAAGCACGATTTCGACGCCCTCATAGGCCAAAGCATAGAGAAGTGGGGCTATAACAGCGACTCCATGAGCGCCACCAAGGTGGGCTCCAACTTCAGCGACTTTGACCATGCCTATCTCTCGAACGTGCCCACAACGCCCGAAAGTGTGACCGCCGTAAGCGGCTCCCCCGGCAGCCAGGGCACCCTGTCGTCAGTGTTCGGCCGTATCAACTACAATTATGATGAGAAATACATGGCCAGCATCATCATGCGTGCCGACGGCAGCTCGGTGTTCGCCAAGGGCCACCGCTGGGGCTACTTCCCCTCGGTATCCGCCGGCTGGGTGATCACCAACGAGGACTTCATGGAAAATTCGCGCCAATGGCTCAACTTCCTGAAAATCCGCGGTTCGTGGGGCCAGAACGGCAACAACGCCGTATCAACGTTCCAGTATCTGTCGCTCATCTCCACCAACAATAACTGGGGCGGCTACAGCTTCGGCGACAAGATTGACTTTGTTGATACCGGCTCCTACGCCTACAAGCTTACCAACCCTGACCTGAAGTGGGAAACCCAGGAGCAGCTCGACTTCGGTTTCGACGCCCGCCTGTTCCGCAGTCGCCTGGGCGTGGAATTCGACTGGTACCGCCGTCTCACCAAGGACTGGCTGGTAACCGCCCCCGTGCTCTACGGCTATGGTGCTGAGGCTCCGGCTGTGAACGGTGGCAACATTGTGAACACCGGCGTGGAACTCGGCCTGCACTGGAACGACCAGATAGGCCGCGACTGGAGCTACTCGGCAAACTTCAACCTGGCCTACAACAAGAACAAGGTGACGAAGATTGCAAACAAGGACGGCATAATTCACGGCCCGGGCAGTGTGCTCTGGGAGGGTGCCGAAGAGTGCTACCGCGCTGCCGAGGTGGGCAAGCCCGTGGGCTACTTCTACGGTTACAAGAGTGCCGGTATCTTCCAGAACCAGGCTCAGATCGACGCATACCAGGGTGCCAAGCTCAATGGCGCCGCCACTCAGCCCGGCGACGTCATCTGGGTGGACACCAACGGCGACGGCGCTATCGATGCCAACGACCGTACAGACCTTGGCAGCCCGCATCCCAAGGTGACGATGGGTGTGTCATTCTCCGTAAGCTGGAAGGCAATAGACTTCAGCGTGAACGGATATGCCGCCCTCGGTCATAAAATCATGAAGTGCTACCGCGACTTCTCGGCCTCGCCTCTGATGAACTTCACAAGCGACATCTTCGAGCGCTGGCACGGTGAGGGCACTTCCAATTTCCTGCCGCGTCTGTCGTCGGCTTCGTCCTCCAACTGGAACCGTGTATCCGACATCTATGTGGAGAACGGCGACTACTTCAAAATCAAGAATCTGACCATCGGCTTCGACTTCAAGAAGCAGTTTGCCAAGATTCCCTTCGAGCAGCTCCGAGTGTACGCATCGGTGCAGAATCTCTACACCTTCACCGGCTACTCGGGCATGGACCCCGAAATCGGCTTCGGCGGTGAGGATGCCGGCTCGTATGCCCAGGGCATCGACCTCGGCTTCTATCCTTCAAGCCGCAACATCCTCTTCGGTGTTAACATCAAATATTAATCCCCCCAATCCAAGACTTCAGCAATGAAACATATAGCAAAACTGATGTTGGCAGCAGGTTGCACCGTTGCAGCCGCCGGTCTCACCGGATGCTCGGACTTCCTCGATTCGGAAAACCTCACCCAGAAGACCACCGCCAACTTCCCCGCCAACGAAAAGGAGGCCGACGAGATGCTCACCGGCATTTACCGCCACCTGCTCTTCGAGGACCCTGAGACTTCATCGCAGTTCTACACCTCGCAGCTTGCCTCCGACGAGTGCCTGGGCGGCAACCTGAGCTTCAGCGGCAACTGCGCCACCAACTTCCTGATGTACAAGGATAATCTTAACGGCCGAACCGCCGAGTGGAGCCGCCTGTACACGCTCATCAACCGCGCAAACAACACTCTGCAGTCGCTCCCCAATGTGAAGCAGTGGAGCAGCAAGGAAGAGGAAGACCGCCACTACGGCGAGGCCTACTTCCTCCGCGCTCTGGCATACTATGAGCTGGCACAGGTGTTCGGCGGTGTGCCCATCCGTCTCACCACCGAGGCACACAACATTCCGCGAAACACCGTCGACGAGGTTTACGAGCAGATTGCCGCCGACCTGAAGCTCGCCATCGAGATGCTGCCTCCCAAGATCTACACCCACGGCAGCCCAATGGCCGGCCACGCCACCCGCGCCGCCGCACAGGCCTACATGGCACGCGTGTTCCTTTTCTACACCGGCCGTTACGACAAGGCAGAGCTCCCCGGCGGCATCAACCGTCAGCAGGTCATTGCCTGGATTGACGACTGCGTGTACAACTCCGGCCACCGTCTGGTGTCGGATCAGCGCAACCTGTGGTCCTACACCAATCCCGCCTCCAACCAGCCAGAAAAGGGCTTCGGCTACAAGTACGTGGAGAAATACGGACTCAGCTGGGAGGGCAACTCATCGGTGGAGACTGTGTTCGCCAACAAGCACAACCTCAAGAACAACTGGACATACACCTGGGGCTCCAACACCTGCGCGCAGTTCTTCAGCCCCAGCGCCGACAATGCAAATGCCCTCCAGAACTATCCCTTCGCCTACGGCTGGGGTGCCGGCCCGGTGTCGCCCGCAATGGTGAAGGAGTGGCAGGAGTGGGCCGCCCGGCAGCAGTACCTCGACGGCCGGACCACAGACCCGCGTCTTACCGGCTCGGTGTGGAGCTACCGTGCCCTCGATCCCAACAATGAGGGCGTGGTGCTCATGGACAACCGCCTGGACGACAGCGAGCCCGACTACACTGTGTCCTACCGCTACTTTGAGCAGACAGGCTATTTCCAGAAAAAGTACATCAACATCAACGCCATGGACGGCGGCTCGGCCAAGCCGTTCAGCCTGGTGATGTATCCCGGGGTGACCACCATGACCTCCGCATCGCTCACCAATGTCAGCGACCTGATCAACATGCGCTTTGCCGATGTGCTTCTGATGCAGTCGGAGCTCAAGCAGGATGCCGAGGGCCTCAACAAGGTGCGTGCACGCTCCGGCCTGGCTCCGGTGGCTTACTCGCTCCAGGCCATCAAGGACGAGCGCCGCTACGAGCTGTGCTTCGAGGGCCTGCGCTGGTGGGACATGCTCCGTTGGTCCGGTCCCTCGCTCGACGAGGCAGCACAGCTCCTCAACAAGCAGAAGGGCTTCGACCTCATCAACGCCGCCGTGGTGGTGCCCATGGTCAGCTTCGACTACGGCGCACGCCTCAAGGCCACTCAGGGCTACTGGCCCATACCCCAGGACGAAATCGACATGTCTAACGGCGTGCTCGAGCAGAATCCCGGCTGGGACGCTTCGGCCATGTTCACCGACTGGTCTGCCATGTAATAACCATTTAGAACATTCACCATCATGAACACAAAAATATTATCGGCATGCGCCTCGGCTCTCGCCCTCATGGCGCTGGCCGCCTGCAACAGCATAGAACCCGATTCCGACTTCCGCACCGAGGGCGACCCCATCAGCGCCGAGGAACTCCGCCAGGCCCTGACAGTCACACAGCTTGAAAACGACGACAGCAAGGGCGTGGGCGACGAGTACATCGTGGTCCGCAACGCCCGCCCCGACATAGGTGGCTGCTGGCACCTCAGCAAGGGCGGCAAGGACGTCAAAACCTACGGTTTCGATTCCGACACCATCATCGTTCCCGACAACGGCGACTATGAGCTCTACTTTGTGGGCATTCACCGCGACCACATGGTGCGCACGGAGCCCTTCCAGTTCACTGTCACCAATGTTTACCACCCCTGGATGGGCCTGTTCAGCGGCTCAAAGGACAAGAGTGACCGCCATGCCTCGAAAAAGTGGGTGTTCCGCGGCGTGAAGCAGGGCAGCCAGTACCTGATCAGCGGTGCCGGCGGCCACGGTGTGTGGAACGACGTGGGCCCCGAGGCCTGGAACACTTTCGTATGGTGGGATTTCCGCTATGTGAACGAGGCCGCGTCCTACTCCATGACATTCTATCGCGACGGCAGCCGCTTCGAGTCGACCGACGCCGACGGAAACGTCAAGTATCAGGGCAATTTCTCCTTCACAACCACCGCCCACGAGGGTGCGCTCATCGGCGACCTCACCACCACCGTGCCTCTGCCGGCCGGCGATGTCTGGGACTATGTGGGTCAGAAGAAGAGCGGCGACAACGTGTTCTGGATCTGGGAGCTGACCGACAAGGTAATGACTCTCTACCATCCCGAGAAATACAGCGGTGGTGCCGCTTGGGACGATTGCGGATGGTACGCCTATTTCCAGGCCGCCGAATGACCCCTCGCGAGATAAGATAAGATTATAAGTCTTATAAATCTTATAAGTCTTATCACTCCCTCTCTCCACCTCCCTCTTCCGGCTTTACAGCTATATTATCCTTATATATTTTTTAAAGTCATTGGAAATAAGGCCGCGGGCACATGTGATATGTGCTCGCGGCCTGTTTTTTTTGCCTTGTTGGGTTGGGGAGGGAGGTGTGTGGTTCAGCGGGTGAGGAGGTGGAGGTCGGTACGCCCTGAGGGGGTGCGGAGCCAGGAGGGCAGCGTGCCGGTGCGCGTGAAGCCCGCGGAGGTGAACAGGCGCAGGGAGGCGGCGTTGTCGGCGGCGACGAGGGCGGCGAGGCGCTCCAGGCCGTAGCCGTCGGCGGCAAGGGTGATGGCCCGGGCCAGGGCCGCGGTGGCGATGCCGCGGCCGCGGTGGGCGGCGTCGATGTATATGCTCACAAAGGCTGTGCCGTTGCGCGCCGAGCAGTCGGCCAGGTCAACGGTGCCCACGGTCGAGCCGTCGGCCTCGACCATCAGGCGAATGCCCTGGTCGGTGCCTGGTGTGTAGTCCCGGAGCCATGCCCACAGCATGTGGCGGCTGGTGAGCGGCACCGTGAGCTGGTTGTGCCACTGTGTCGGGTCGTTTTCCCATCGGTAGAGCACGTCCAGGTCGCCGGGCTCGGGCAGGCGGAGGGTTACGGCGGGGTTCATAGGTCGTCGGTGAAGGGTGTGCGGTCGCGCAGTGAGCGGCCCAGGGTTATCTCGTCGGTGTACTCTATATTGTTGCCCACGGCCACTCCGCGTGCCAGCTGGGTTATGCGCACGGGCAGGTTGCGGAGCTGGCGGTAGATGTAGAATCCGGTGGTGTCGCACTCCATGGTGGCCCCCAAGGCCAGGATTACCTCCTTGACGCCGCCGGCCTGCACGCGCTCTGTGAGGCTGTCTATCTCCAGCTGGTCGGGACCTATGCCGTCAAGGGGCGAGATCACGCCGCCGAGCACGTGGTAGAGGCCGTTGTACTGGCCGGTGTTCTCAAGGAGCATCACGTCGCGCACGTTCTCCACCACGCAGACAGTGGCTGCGTCGCGCTGCGGCGACGAGCAGATGGGGCACACTTCGTCCTGGCTGATGTTGTGGCACACACGGCAGTAGCGTATGCCGTGTCGCAGGTTGGTGATGGAGGCCGCCAGGGCGTCGCTCACGGCCGCATCCTGGCGCAGCAGGTGAAGGGCCAGGCGCAGTGCCGTCTTGCGGCCCACGCCCGGAAGCCGTGACAGCTCGCTGACGGCGCCCTCGAGCAGTGGCGATGAAAATTCGCTTTCCATTGTGGCGTTCGGTGGGGTAAGTGTGGTGGATTATGCTTAACTTTGTATGTGCAAATTTACAAATTTCCCGCGAAAACCATATTGCCTCCCGTGTGTTTTAATATTAAAGCTCACTAACCTGCCAACCACCTAAAGCGATGAAGAGATACCGTTCCGACATATTCAGCTTCAACACTCTGAAGCGGACTCCCGAGGTGGGCAGTCTGCTCGTTGCGGAGCCGTTTCTGCGCGAGCGCTATTTTCTGCATGCCGTGGTTTCGCTCATCGACCTGGAACGCGGCGGCGACCCGCTGGGCGTGGTGCTCAACAATTGCACGGCGCTTTTGCTGCACGAGATTCTCGACGAGGTGCGTGCCGACCGTCAGGTGCCTGTGTTCTGCGGCGGCCCGATGAGCCAGGACAGGCTGTTCTTTGTGCACACCCTGGGCGACGACATCATCCCCGGCGCCAAGGCTTATGCTCCCGGGCTGTGGGTTGGTGGCGATTTCAAGGCCGCGGCCGACTATGTGAACAGCGGTTATCCCATCGACGGTTTCATCCGTTTCTTCCTGGGCTACAGCGGCTGGAGCTACAGCCAGCTGCTTTCCGAGCTCGATAACGATGTGTGGGCAGTGACTCCCGGCGACACCATTCCGGCCCAGGACCTGCTGAGCATGCACGGCGACCGTCTGTGGCACGCCGTGGTCCGCGGCATGGGCTCGCACTATCGCAACTGGAAGCTGCACCCGGCCTCGCTGCAGGCCAACTGACGCTTCTTCAGGTCAGACTGACCGGTATGACATCATCCGGATATTATTTTAGTCGTTTATATACAGAAAAAGTGCCGTCACCCGCGGATTGGGGACGGCACTTTTGTTATCGGTGGATGTGTGTGCGGTTCAGAAGTTGTAGCCAAGCGAGAGGCTGAAGTAATTGCGGCGCTGCGACACGTTCTTGCCCTTGGCCCAGTCAACCATGCCGGGACCGCCGGCCAGGTCGACATGCCAGTGGCCGAAATCGAAACCTGCGCCGAACAGCCAGGCCACGTCCACGCGGCGGTAGTCATCGTAGATGCCGTCCGAGCCGTTGAAATCGGTGTCGTTGATGTCAACGCTCAGATGCTGCTTGCCGCTGAGGCCCACTGCCAGCTGCGGTCCGGTGAACACGCTGATGCTGAATGGGTTGAGGTGGAAGGTGTAGCCGAATACCACGGGAATCTCGAAGCCGAACTCACGGATGGAGCCGCTCACGGGTTTCAGACCGTCCCATTCGTCGGGATCCATTGTCTCAAGCTCGTTCTTGACCGTGTGGTAGTAGAACTTGAAGCCGGGCTCTACGTAGAGGTCGCCCATGACGGGAGCGTGGTATATGCCGCCCACGGAGAATCCGGCACCGTTCTTCAGGTTGTCGATCTTCATGTGCTGGTTGTTGATCTTCCAGTCGGTAGGACAGGTAACATCCAGGCCCAGACGGATGCCGAAGTATCCGCCGTTGTCAGACGAGAACACGCTCTGGGCGTGTGCGCCGATGGCCGTGATGAAGGCCAGGGCGATGGCGATTATTGTTTTGCGCATAGTTTCGGATGAATGTTTAAGTAATTATAATCTGCGCCTGTGACCGCGAGTGTCAGAGACCGCGGCCGTGGCAGTTCTTGTACTTCTTGCCTGAACCGCAGGGGCAGGGGTCGTTGCGACCGATGCGGGGAGCGGCCTTGACGGGCTGTGTTTTCTGCTGCTGGCCCTGGTTGGCGCTTGCGGCGGCGCGCTGGGCGGCCACTGCGGCTTCCTCGCTGGGCAGGGTGGCCTTTGAGGTCTTATACTCCTGGGGAGTGCGCTGGCGGGGCATGGCGCGTGTCACTTCGGGCTGTTGCTGCTGGCGGGGCTGCTCGGGCTGCTCGTCGTTGTCCTGGGGACGGGGTGCGGGAGCCTCGCGGACGAAGAGCTGGCCGCGCATCAGGGTGGCTATGGCCTTGTTGTTGAGGTTGGAGAGCATGCGCTCGAACATGTGGAACGACTCCACCTTGTAGATAACCAGGGGGTCCTTCTGCTCGTAGGAAGCGTTGCGCACGGACTGACGCAGGTCGTCAAGTTCGCGGAGGTGCTCCTTCCAGAGCTCGTCGATGGTGATGAGCAGGAGCTTCTTCTGCCATTCCTTGATGAGCGAAGCGCCCTCGGTGCGGTTGGCCTCCTCGAGGTCGAAGAGGATGCGGAACACGCGCTTGCCGTCGGTGATGGGCACGGCGCGGATGCCGGTCTCGCCGGCCTCGACGGCGGCGCGAACCACGGGCATGATGATCTCGCAGATGCGTTCGCTCTTGCGCTTGAGGGTCTCCATGGCCAGTTCGTGGAGGCGTGTAACCTTCTCGTCCTTAGGCATGGAGGCGAGCTCGGCGGCGTCGAACGGGCACTCGATGGCCAGTATCTTCATGAGCTCCATCTGGAACTCGGGGAACTCGGCGGCGGTCTGGTAGGTGTCCACCAGGTTCTCGATCACGTCGTAGATCATGTTGGAGATGTCGATGCCGATGCGTTCGCCGAGGAGGGCGTGCTGGCGGCGCGAGTAGATGTAGGTGCGCTGCTTGTTCATCACGTCGTCGTACTCCAGGAGGTGCTTGCGGATGCCGAAGTTGTTCTCCTCCACGCGCTTCTGTGCTTTCTCGATGGAGTTGTTGATCATCTTGTGCTCAAGCATCTCGCCTTCCTTGAATCCGAGCGAGTCGAGCACCTTCATGATGCGGTCAGAGGCGTAGACGCGCATCAGGGGATCCTCGAAGCTGACGTAGAATACAGACGAACCGGGGTCGCCCTGACGTCCGGCACGTCCGCGGAGCTGGCGGTCGACGCGACGGCTCTCGTGGCGCTCGGTGCCGATGATGGCGAGGCCGCCGGCCTCCTTCACCTCGGGGGTGAGCTTGATGTCGGTACCGCGGCCGGCCATGTTGGTGGCGATTGTGACGGTGCCCTTGCGACCGGCGAGGGCCACGATTTCGGCCTCGCGCTGGTGCAGCTTGGCGTTGAGCACGTTGTGCTCTATGCGGCGCATCTGGAGCATGCGGCTGAGTTTCTCTGAAATTTCGACCGAGGTGGTGCCCACGAGCACGGGACGGCCTTCGCCCACCAGGCGCACAATCTCCTCGATGACAGCGGCATACTTTTCGCGCTGTGTGCGGTACACGCGGTCGTTCATGTCGTTGCGTGCGATGGGTTTGTTGGTGGGGATGGTCACCACGTCGAGCTTGTAGATGTCCCAGAACTCGCCGGCTTCGGTTTCGGCCGTACCGGTCATGCCTGCCAGCTTGTGGTACATGCGGAAGTAGTTCTGAAGGGTGATGGTGGCGAAGGTCTGTGTTGCGGCCTCTACCTTCACGCCTTCCTTGGCCTCGATGGCCTGGTGCAGACCGTCGCTGTAGCGGCGGCCCTCCATGATGCGGCCTGTCTGCTCGTCTACAATCTTGATCTTGTTCTCGTCGATTACGTATTCTATATCCTTCTCAAAGAGGGTGTAAGCCTTGAGGAGCTGGGTGACGGTGTGCACGCGCTCGGACTTGACGGCGTAGTCGGCAAGCAGGGCGTCCTTCTTGGCGGCGCGTTCCTGCATGTCGGGGATGTGCTCCAGCTCTGAGAGCTGGGCGGCGATGTCGGGGAGGATGAAGAAGTTGGGGTCGTCGATGTTGCCGGTGAGCTCGGCGAAGCCCTTGTCGGTGAGCTCCACGCTGCGGTTTTTCTCGTCGATGACGAAGTAGAGGGGGTCGGTTACCTCGGGCATCTCGCGGGCGTTGTCCTGGAGATAGTGTGCCTCGGTTTCGAGCAGGAGGTTCTTCATGCCCTCCTGGCTGAGGAACTTGATGAGGGCGCCGTTCTTGGGCAGTCCCTTGAATGCGCGGAACAGGAGCAGAGCGCCTTCCTTCTGGTCGTCCTTGCTGTCGGAGGCGAGCTTGGCCTTGGCCTCGGAGAGGATCTGTGTGACGAGGCGGCGCTGGGCGTTGACCACCTTCTCCACGTTGCCCTTGAACTCGTCGAAGTACTGGTCGTCGCCCTTGGGCACGGGACCGGAGATGATCAGAGGGGTACGGGCGTCGTCGATGAGCACGGAGTCAACCTCGTCGACGATGGCGTAGTAGTGCTTGCGCTGCACCATGTCCTCGGGCTCCATGGCCATGTTGTCGCGGAGGTAGTCGAAGCCGAACTCGTTGTTGGTGCCGAAGGTGATGTCGCAGTTGTATGCTGCGCGGCGTTCGGGGGTGTTGGGCTGGTGCTTGTCGATGCAGTCCACTGTCGAGCCGTGGAACATGTAGAGCGGGCCCATCCACTCGGAGTCACGTTTGGACAGGTAGTCGTTGACGGTTACCACGTGCACGCCCTTGTGCGAGAGCGAGCGGAGGAACACGGGGAGGGTGGCCACGAGGGTCTTACCTTCACCGGTCGCCATCTCGGCGATTTTGCCCTGGTGGAGGACAATGCCGCCCATGAGCTGCACGTCGTAGTGGATCATGTCCCACTTGATTTCGTTGCCGCCGGCCATCCAGTGGTTGTGCCAGATGGCTTTGTCTCCGTCAATGGTCACGAAGTCGCGGCCCTGAGCTGCGAGGTCGCGGTCCATCTGAGTGGCGGTCACCACCACGTCGTCGTTGTGGGCGAAGCGAGCGGCGGTCTCGCGGAGCGCTGCGAACACCACGGGCAGGTGGTCGTCGAGTTGCTGCTCCAGGGTGTCGAGTATGTTTTTCTCGTGTTTGTCAATGTCGTCCCAGAGGGGCTGGCGCTCGCTGTAGGGCACCGACTCCACGCGTCCGCGTATGTCGGCAATGGCCTGGTGGTCAGCGGCTGTGGCGGCGTCAATGTCGGCGCGCACCTTGTTTATCACGTCACGGAGCTGGTCGTTGTCCAGCTTCTCCATTTCGGGTCGGAGGGCGTTAATCTTGTCGACGATGGGCTGGAGGGCCTTACGGTCGCGGCTTGATTTGTCGCCGAATATCTTGCTCAGTAAACCTGTGAATGACATAATATATATGTGTGTTTTTTTGTTTTCGGAAAAATGTGTGGAATTGGGGAATAATAGGGGGGATTTTTGCCGTATAGGGTTACGGACGGACCATGCTCACCGATGCGGGAGCCACGGTTGAGCCGTTGGGCGAGCGTATCCTGAGCTGGCGCGCCACTGTCGGGGCGAGAATGCGCGCGTCGACCGGCGTGGCCACTGTTTTGGGCTCGGCGCCGGGGATAAGCAGGTAGGCCGGAGCCGTAGACAGGGCGTTCGATGCCACCTTGCCGTTGTGCTGGCCGGGATAATTGAAGTCGTCGAGAAGCTCCCAACCGGGAACGATGTCGATGCGCACGTCGCCGGAGTGAGCCACCACGGTGTTTCGCCTGAGGGCCTGCGGGTCCTCCACGGGCGCACGTCCGTCAAGGATGGCGTCGATGGTGTAAGCGCGTTCCACACCGCTCATGCGCTTGAGGAAGTCGGCCACCTCCTCGCTGAGCTGGCCCATGGGCACGTTCTGCTGCTTGGCGAGCTCGGAGTTGAGGTAGAAAGTGTTGTTTGCGTAGGCGTTGACCCATTCGCCGTTGCCGTGCAGGGCTATGAGGTAGAGGTTGAGGAGCGAAATGGCCTTTCGGGTTGAGAATTCGCCCGAGGGCACGTTCCACTTCTCGTCGTCGCGACGGCGCACATTGGTTGGCGGCGTGGCGGCCAGGTAGACCAGGGCGTTGCCGCGGCCTGCCTGCGCCTCGGCGGCGCTGATCAGGTTGGCGATGTCGCTGTCAAGGCGTATATAGCTGTCAATCAGCTCGTAGCGATTCTCGGCTGTTTTCGTGAACTCGTAGGGCTGCAGCGTGTAGGCCACGTTGATCACGTCGGCGCCGCCCGGGTGCTGGCCCAGCTGGAGGCTCTTGACGTATTCTGTGGCCAGGCGGGTCACCTCGCGGTTGGCCAGCGGCGAGTTCTTGAAGGCTGCCAGGCGCTGTGCGTTTCCGCGGCCGAAAGTGTGGCGGAAGGGATAGCGCGACAGGTGGTCGGGCAGCAGGGCCTGTGCGGCCGCGGGCTTGGCGGGCGCCCACTGCATGGTGTCGAGGCGCACGGTGAGCGCCGACAGGCGGTTGGTGTTCGACGCCGGGAGCGGGAACTCCTTGTATGCGGTGGAGCCGGCCCAGTTGCCGGTTTTGTCGTTGATCCACACGGCGCTGTTGGCCGAGTGGCCGCCGAGCACCATGGCCATCTGCGGGTCGGTGGCGATGGCGTGGGCGTAGGTCACTCCGGCGCCGGCTATGCGGGCCTCGTCGGTGACGGTGGTGGTGCGCAGGGCGGCCGGAGAGTAAGTTTCGTTGGTGAAGTTGCCCAGGGTTTTGCCGTCGTCGAACACGGGCATGTTGCGGCGGGCGGCCTCGTCGAAGATGAGCGAGCCGGGGATGCCGTTCACGCTTGGCGACGCACCCGTCATCACCACTGCCGCGGCTGCCGTGGCGTCGAGGCCGGGACCGTAGTCCACGTTCTCAAACACCAGGCCCTGGTTCAGCAGGCGGTTGAAGCCGTCCTTGCCGAATTCGTTGCGCAGCAGGTCGATGTACTCCTGTCGGAGGCCGTCAACGATGATGCCCACAACGATTTTGGGCTGCTGTGCGCTCACGCAGACAGTGACGATGCCTGCGGTGAGCAGGCTCATCAGTCGGCGTGCGCCCAGCAGACCACCGACATGCGCCGGGGTGGCTGACTGTGTGCGTTTATGTTTTTTATTGTGCAATAGTTTGGTTATTATCGTTTTACTTTGTGCGGGCGGCTCTCGGCAACGGCAGGCATCGCAGTGCCTGACAGGCGGCGAGTGGCCACATTGCCGCATTGATGTGCTGTCCGAGGACGAGGCACAGCGCAAGCGACGCCGTTAACAATGCAAAATTAGCGATTTTGAGCCACATTACCAATTTTTCGGCCCGTTTTATCCACACGCATACGGCGATGGCGCCGAGCGACGGATTGAGCCACAGTGCCAGGTAGTTGGGCGAGGTGGCCTCATGCTCCGACACGAACACCAGAAACCACACCAGCAGCGATGCCAGGAACTCCACGCTGAAAAAGAATGTGTCGAACCCGCGCATGCGTCGGCGTTTCCACCATGAGAATATGCTGACTGTCAGTGTGATGGCGAAGAATGTCCAGCACACGGCCATCGGTGTGGCATACCACGGGGTGGGGGCCAAGACGGCGGCATCGGGGGCGGTGTCGCAAAGCACCGTGGAGAAGTCCACAACGGGTCGGCCGCCTGCGGTGGCGTCCTCGATCTGCATGTCCAGGACCACGGGTGCGAAGGCCTTCTCACGGTTGCTGACGGGACGGTCGATGCCGCTGCCCAGGGCGATGTCGATGCCGAACTGGTACCAGGGATAGTTGCGGTGGTAGTGCTGCATGATCCGGCGCCAGGTGGTGAGCTCGGCAATGTCGCTGTCGGGTTCGGCGAGGATTATGCTGTCGCCCAGGGCCTCCTGCACGGCGGCCAGGGGACGCGTGGCGCAGTTGTCGAGCACGTAGTTGTAGCGGTAAGTGCGGTTTTCGGGCAGGAGGTTGCGCTGCACTATGCTGAACAGACGCTGCTTCTGCTCGGGCGTCATATCTATCTGACGCTCAACTATCCGGCGTCCCTGCATGCGGTATGCTGCCTCCATAGCCGGCCAGGGTATGATGCCCACGCTGTAGTCGGTCTCGCCCTTGACGAAGCGGTAGACGAAGTTGGGCGCGTCGAAGTCGAACATGCCGTAGCTCACCGCCACGTCGCTCATGGGAGTGCGTAAGCGCAGGGCGGAGTGGCCCTCCAGCTCATAAATGTCGCTGCCGGGATAGAATGTGACCAACGACACGGTGGTGTCTTCGGCCATATTCGGCATGATGCTGACAGCCAAAGTGTTGACCGCAAACAGAAGCGAGCAGGCGATTACGGCGCAGAGGGCGCGCAGGTGTCTTGAGTTCATTTTTCGGACTGTAGGTTTGACAGGGAGTCGAGCAGCATGAGCATGGCGGTTTTGGTGCTACGCTCAATGACGCGCTGGCGGTTTCCGGGCATGTGGTAGAGCTCCACGCGCGTTCCGGCGGGCGATTTCACGCCGATCCACACGGTGCCGACGGGCTTTTCGGGCGTGCCGCCACCGGGGCCGGCTATTCCCGAAGTGGCCATGGCGCAATCGGTGCCGAGCACGCGGCAGGCGCCTGCGAGCATCTGCTCAACGGTCTCGCAGCTGACCGCTCCATGGCGTTCAAGCGTTTCGCTTTCAACGCCTAACACACAGTGCTTCACATCGTTGCTGTACGACACCACCGAGCCGGCAAACACATCGGAGGCGCCGGCTATGGCCGTTATGGCGTGGGCTATGTTGCCGCCGGTGCAGCTTTCGGCAGTTCCGGCGGTGAGATTCAGCTGTTTGAGGCGGCCGATGAGCACCGCGGGAAGGTCGTCCGCACCAATCGACACCAGGTTGTCGCCAACCAGGGCGCAGAGCTCGCCGAAGAGGCTGTCGGCCTCGGCATTGAGCGCGTCGGCATCCTCGCCGCTGCCGTCAAGGCGCAGGCGAATCACCGGCGAATCAGGCAGATAGGCAAGGTGGAAATTGGCCGGAAGCGCGTCCTCCCAC
>JAXJRL010000024.1:0-2236 GCA_036310635.1 Muribaculaceae bacterium
AGAAATCGCAAACGTTCTTCTAAGACCGCTCTACAAGCCGAAATTCGATGTGTTCAAATTTTTGTCATGTACTTAATAGTTCAATAAAATACAACACCGCATTCCAGCGAAAGGTTCACCGCCGGCTCAAAATCGCTCCGTTTTTGACAAAATGATATGTTTTACAGCATGTTTTGGCCTTTTTTAGCTTTTCGGCATTGATTTTAACCCGCTCTTATTGTAAATTTGTAACCTAACGACACTTCAGTCGAATCCATGAACCTAACACCCCCATCACCATGCAGGACCGAATCATAGAATGTGTGCCCAATTTCAGCGAAGGCCGCAACAAACAAGTCATCAAACAGATAACCGACGCTATCGAGCAAGTGCCCGGCGTTCGTCTCCTCGACGTTGACGCCGGCGAGGCCACTAACCGCACCGTTGTTACCTTCGTCGGCGCCCCCGAGGCCGTATGCGAGGCCGCATTCCGCGCCGTGCGCCGTGCCGCCGAACTCATCGACATGAACTTGCACCACGGCGCCCATCCCCGCATGGGAGCCACCGACGTGCTGCCCCTCATCCCCGTGAGCGGAGTCACCCTCGAGGAGTGCGCCGAAATGGCACGCCGGCTGGCGCGCCGCATAGCCGACGACCTCGACATCCCCACATACTGCTACGAGGCCGCGGCCCTCCGCCCCGAGCGCAAAAACCTCGCCGTATGCCGCCAGGGCGAGTACGAGGCCCTGCCCGAGCGCATGGGCGGCACGGACGACGCCCCCGACTTCGGCGACCGCATATTCGACGAACGCGCCGCACGCACCGGTGCCACAGCCGTCGGCGCCCGCGACTTCCTCATCGCCGTAAACTTCAACCTCAACACCACCTCCACACGCCGAGCCAACGCCATAGCCTTCGACGTCCGCGAAAAGGGACGCCCCAAGCGCGAGGGCGGCAAGCCCAACGGCAAGCCCATCACCGACGAAGCCGGCCGCGTCATCATGATCCCCGGCACCCTCCCCGGCACCAAGGCAATCGGCTGGTACATCGACGAATACGGCATAGCGCAGGTGTCAATGAACATCACCGACATCAACCGCACTCCCCTCCACGCCGCCTTCGACGAAGTGGTCCGCGCCGCCGCCGCCCGAGGCATACGCGTAACCGGCACCGAGATTGTCGGACTCGTCCCCAAGCGCGCCATCATCGACGCCGGCAAGTACTTCCTGCGCAAGCAGCAGCGCTCCGTCGGCATCCCCGAGAAAGAGATACTCCGCATGGCCGTCAAGTCAATGGGCCTCGACGACCTCGGCGAGTTCCGCCCCGAGGAGAAAATCATCGAATACCTCATCGCCCCCGAAAGCGGACACCGTCTCGTCGACATGACCTGCAGCGACTTCGCCGACGAGACCGCCTCCGAATCCCCCGCCCCCGGCGGCGGCTCCATCTCTGCCTATATGGGCGCCCTGGCAGCCTCGCTCGGCACCATGGTGGCCAACCTCTCCGCTCACAAGGCCGGATGGGACGACCGCTGGGAGGAGTTCTCCAACTATGCCGAGGGCGGACGCATGCTCGTTGACCGCCTCATAGCCCTCGTCGACGAGGACACCGAGGCCTTCAACCGCATCATGGCCGCCATCCAGATGCCCAAGGGCACCGACGCCGAGAAGGAACAGCGCGCCAAAGCCCTCGAGGCCGCCACGCTCTATGCCACGCGCGTCCCCCTCATGACCATGCACGCCGCCTACGACTGCTTCGACCTCTGCGAGGCAATGGCCGACCTGGGCAACCCCGCCTCCGTCAGCGACGCCGGTGTCGGCGCCCTGGCAGCACGTGCAGCCGTGCTCGGCGCCGAGCTCAACGTGCGCATCAATGCCGCATCGCTCAAGGACCGCGCCCAGGCCGACGCCCTCGTGGCCGAGGCACGTCAGCTCGCCGCACAGGCCGTGCAGCGCGAGGGCGAAATCCTCAAGATTGTCAACAGTAAGATTAAATAGCGACCGCCATGACCCTGCAAGAATTCCGCGACGACATACGCGCCGGCATCCCCGCCGTGCTGCCCCCTCCGTGCCCCTACGACACCACCGTCAACCACGCCCCGCGCCGCAAGCACATCCTCACCCCCGACGAGGAGCGCCTGGCCCTGCACAACGCCCTGCGCTATTTCCCCGCCTCGCAGCACGCCGAGCTCGCCCTCGAGTTTGCCGACGAGCTGCGCCGCTACGGCCGCATCTACATGTACCGCCTGCGCCCGCAC
>JAXJRL010000025.1:0-2178 GCA_036310635.1 Muribaculaceae bacterium
GTAAGTGACAAGTCCTAACCCAACTTCAACGTCAAAATCTTTTTTCAATAAAATTTCAGTCTGTTTTCGCCCCTCTTTCTTTTCAACTTGTTGACTATCAATGATGGCATTTTGAAGGGTCCTCGCTGGAGGCCGTTGTAATACCCACACCAGTGAAAAACATGTTGTATCTTTGTGGGCATGTACTTCACCTCTGTCACCCGATTCAGTCCCGAACATGGCCGAATGCTCCAATACTATAAGATAAAGGAGTCGTTCCGCGATGTGCTCGGCCGTGTCCATACGCGGGTGATGCTCACACCTGGCTACCTGCCCGATTTGTGCTGCGACGAAATCGTGCAAATCAGGCGAGGGCTGACCTACCTGATGGAGCAAAGTGCCTTCATCCCCGAACAACCCACGCTCTTCCCCACCGATCCACGAACCGAGTACAGCGAAAAGGTCTGTGCATACATTGACAAGTTTTGGGAAGCCATCAAGTCGAGTGGCAAGATCGATGCCGCCCGCGACAGTTACGACAAGGCCGAGCGAAAGGCGCGCCGCTTGATTGATGTCAATACGATCAAACATACCGATGCCCGGGAAGTGGGGGCAGAAAACGTCTGCCTACAGGCCATTCGCGAACTACAGATAGACCAGTTCTTGCGCCGCGAAGGATGGAGTGAACGCCGCATTAATGCCACGCTCGCCGCACTGATGGTGAGGACCATATATGCGCCATCGGAATGGAAATCCTTGCGTATCATGGAAGAGAACTCGGCAGCCATGGAACTGCTCACGGGTCACTTCGGCGACATGCCCACTCAACGAGAAGTATATGCTGCTGCGCCATCGCTATATGCGCTCAAAGACAAGCTGGAGCGTCACCTGTGCGCACGCACCGACTCCCTCTTCAACATCACCAACCGCGTGATACTCTACGACTTGACAAACTTCTACTTTGAAGGAAGCAAGCGTACCTCCACCAAGGCCAAATTCGGCCGTTCCAAGGAGAAGCGTTCCGACTGCCGTCTGCTGGTGCTTGCGCTGGCCATCAATACGGAGGGCTTCATACGTTACTCTTCCATCCTTGCCGGAAATACGGCCGACCCCGAATCGCTGCCCGGCATGGTGGACGGTATCATCGCCCGAAATCCCGTGCCACCCCATCCCGACCAGAAGGTGATGGTTGTCATCGACGCTGGCATCGCCACAGAACAGAATCTCAGCCTACTCAAGGAAAGAGGTTACAACTACCTGTGCGTCAGCCGTGCCAAGCCCAAAGACTGCACACTAAAGGCTGATGGACGCACGGTGACCGTCATGGACAGCCGCAATCGTCCCATCACCCTTGCCGAAGTGGAGCATGAAGAGGGTTGCGACTATTTCCTGAGCGTCAAATCTCCATCGAAGGCCATGACAGAGCAGTCGATGAACCGCCAGTGGCGCGAGCGCTTCGAGACGGAACTGACCAAGGCACGTAACGCACTCTCGAAAAAAGGTGGCACGAAGGCCTATGACAAAGTGGTAGAGCGCGTTGGCCGCGCAATGGGACGTTATCCCTCAGTCGCCAAGTATTACCAAATAGACTACGTACGCTCCGAAGAAAATCCCGCCCATATGGCTGATATCCAATGGACTATCAGAGTCAATGAGGAAGAAGCTGAGCAGCGTTTCGGCACTTACTTCCTGCGCACCAACGTCAGTGCGCTTGACGAGCGTTCAGCCTGGGAATACTACAATCTTATTCGTGAAATTGAGACGAGCAACCGCCAACTGAAGACGGACCTTGAACTGCGCCCCATATATCACCAGAGCGATGAGAACTCGGACGCACATCTCTTCTTCGGTCTGCTGGCCTACTGGATAGTCAACACCATCCGCTACAAACTCAAGCAGCACGGCATTACCCACTACTGGACAGAGATAAAGCGTATCCTCTCCACGCAGAAGGCCATCACCACTGAGGCCGACAACGCTTTGGGCGAACGGGTGGAAATGCGCCTATGCTCCGACCCTACAGATGGCGCAGCCGAACTATACCGCGCCCTTTCTTACAACCCGATGCCCTTCAGACGTTATCACATTCATGCCTCCGATCCTCCACCCGAAAATCTGTAGTACCCACGCGGATTTTTTCAAAACGCAACTACGTGATAGGCAAAATAATATCGGCCGATTAGCGTTGAAGTTGGGTTA
>JAXJRL010000026.1:0-60387 GCA_036310635.1 Muribaculaceae bacterium
ATTCAATGCCGGCCTCGCGGAAGGCCAGGGTGGTGAACTCGCGAACGGAATGGTATTCGCCGGTGGCGATGACGAAATCGTCAGGCTCGGGCTGTTGAAGAATGAGCCACATGCACTCCACATAGTCGCGGGCATACCCCCAGTCGCGCAGTGCGTTGAGGTTGCCCAGATAGAGCTTATCCTGAAGGCCGGCCTTGATGCGGGCGGCGGCGAGGGTGATTTTGCGCGTCACGAAGTTTTCGCCGCGGCGCTCGCTCTCGTGGTTGAACAGAATGCCGTTGGCGGTGAACATGCCGTAGCTCTCGCGGTAGTTCTTCATGATCCAGAAGGCGTAGAGCTTGGCGACGGCATATGGCGAACGGGGATAGAACGGTGTTGTCTCGCGCTGGGGAATCTCCTGCACCTTGCCGAAGAGCTCCGACGTGCTCGCCTGATAGATGCGGCATTTCTTCTCAAGACCGAGAATGCGCACAGCCTCGAGGAGACGCAGGGTGCCGATGGCGTCGGCATCGGCAGTGTATTCAGGAACGTCGAACGACACCTTCACATGGCTCTGCGCGGCCAGGTTGTAAATTTCGTCGGGTTGACATTCGGCAATGATGCGGATGAGCGACGACGAGTCGGTCATGTCGCCCCAGTGCAGGTGCAGTAGGCGCTTGCGGTGCATGTCGCGCACCCACTCGTCGAGGTAGAGATGCTCGATTCGTCCGGTGTTGAAACTCGAGCTGCGACGCATTATTCCGTGTACGTCATATCCTTTTTCAAGGAGGAATTCGGCGAGGTAGGAGCCGTCCTGTCCGGTGATACCGGTTATTAGAGCTGTTGGCATTTCGTTCTCTTTATTGTTTGTAAATCAGATTGACACCTGGTATATGCAGTCAGACAAGTCTGAGCAATTCTCGGAGGGTGTCTATTGTTGTTGTGGCACGGTATTCGGCCGGCCAGTCCGTGGGACGCTGGCGGTGGATGTTCTCGTCCTTGCGGTCGCGCAGCATCACCGTGCGCCATCCCATCAGGTTGGGGTGGTGGAAATCCTTCGAGGGATTGTCGCCCACGTATGTCAGGGTTTCCGCGCCCTTGCCGCGCAACACTTCTGCGGCCATCATGAATGGTTTGGGGCTGTGCTTATCGGTGTCGTGGAGCACGGTGGCGAATATGGCGTCTGAGTCGATGAAGCGGTCAAGACCGAGCGAGGTGATCTTGTTAAGCTGTCCCCAGGCGCGGCCGTCGGTTACGAGCGCCATGGGCACACCCCTGCGTTTCAACTCCGCGAGCACGGCTTCGGCCTCGGGGTCGAGACTGATTTCCGGCAGATGCGAACGGTAGACATTCAGCTGCTGGGCCACGGTAACTTCCACGTTACGCTCGGCGGCCATTCGCTCCACTGCCTCGAAGGCCTGCGCGGGGTCTGCGGTCATGACACGGTAGAGCTCATCGGGAGTCACGCCGCAGACGGCGGCGAAATGGCGCGCCACAGTGCGGTAGCCGCTGTCGCGATACCGGTGCTCCTTGTAGAGCGTGTCGTCCATGTCGAAGACTATGCCGTGCTTTGCCATAATCATGCTCGTTTGGATCAGGCGAGTGTGCGCTTTATACAGTCGATAACGCGAGCGATATCAGCATCGGTGAGACTCGAGCCGCTTGGCAGGCACAGTCCACGGTCGAAGAGGCCCTCGCTCACATTGCCACCATAATAAGGATTCTCGCTGTAAACGGGCTGCATGTGCATGGGGCGCCAGAGCAGTCGGCTCTCTATGTTCTCTTCGGCGAGGGCGCGGCGCAGGTCGTCGGGACTAACCTTGGTCTTTTCGGGATCAATGAGGATGGTTGACAGCCAGAAGTTGCTGTTGTAGTCGGCCGACGGATTGTTGTGCACTTCAACGGCGGCAACGTCTTTCAGACCCTCAGCATATAGACCATGGATGGCGCGGCGACGCTCCAGGTGTTCGGGGAGAACTTCCATCTGGCCGCAACCGATTCCGGCAGAAACGTTGCTGAGACGGTAGTTGTAGCCGATGTGCTCGTGATAGTAATAGGGCCGGTTCTCACGCGCCTGGGTGGCGAAGAATTTCACACGGTCGGCGCTTTCCTTGTCGGGACAGATCAGCGCGCCGCCACCGGAGGTGGTGAGTATCTTGTTGCCGTTGAACGACAGGGCGCCGTAGCGGCCGAAGGTGCCGCACTTTTTGCCCTTATATTCGCTGCCGAGGCCTTCGGCAGCATCCTCAAGCACGGGGATGTTGTATCGGGCTGCGATCTCAAGAATTTCGTCAATCTTGGCGGGCATGCCATAGAGGTAGACCGGAATGATGGCCTTGGGATAACGTCCTGTAACCTTCTTGCGGTCTATGATGGCTTCCTCCAGGCAAAGCGGGTCCATGTTCCAGGTTTCAGCCTCGCTGTCGACAAACACAGGCTCGGCGCCGCAGTAGCGCACGGGATTGGCGCTGGCGCTGAACGTGAAGCTCTGGCATATCACTTCGTCGCCTTTGCCCACGCCGAGCATCACAAGGCCCAGGTGGATGGCCGCAGTGCCTGCGCTGAGAGCCACAACATTGTCATGGTGGAGGAAACGCTCCAGACGGTGCTCGAATTCGTCCACGTGCGGGCCGAGGGGAACTATCCAGTTGGTGGCGAAGGCTTCAGCCACATATTTCTGCTCATTGCCGCCCATGTGGGCCAGCGAAAGAAGAATTTTGTCCATTTTCATGCTTTATGTTAACGTTCTGCCTGACAGAGGGATGCGTTGCTTACGATAAAGGCACACTCCTTGTGTGTTTTGGCATATAATTAGAGATACAAATTTAGCCATTATTTCCGTGACAACAAAAAAAATCCGCACCCAATGAGGAGCGGATTCTATGGTTTATGTGTGGACTGGAGCCTAAATCAAGGCGTTGTCACTGTTTGCGGAACTTGTAGTAGGCTGTGCCGCAACGCGCTATGTAAATGCCGGATGGGAGTGCCTCGGTGCCGAGCGTTGCCGTAGCGTTGCCTTCATGAAGGGTAATGTCGCTGCTCCGGGCTACGAGGCTGCCGCTGGCATTATACACTTCCATACCCTGTGCCGAAGCTTCGACATTATTGGCTGTCAACACATTGCCATCATAGCTCCATACCGCTGAGTCGGAGGAATTCAGGCTTGCTACTCCTGTGGTCTGCATTTTCTGCAGGCGGTATGCGCTCATAAATCGGCCGGGACAGTACACGTAGATATCGGCATAGCCCTTGTCTTTGCCGCTGACGCTGTCTACATACACCGAGGTCCTGGGATTGAACTTCGACCTGTCGTTGGGGCGGATGTCGGCCGTCGGAAAGTTCCACATTTGCTCTGCCGAGATTGTGCCTTTCAGCTTACCGGCCGACGCATGTGACTGAATTTTCTTTGCCTCGAAATCAGGCATGTCCACCCTTCGCAGGGTGAACTTCACCTGACTCTTGTAGCCCTCAGGGTATATTCCCACCAGAGTTTCCGCCGGCGAGTTGGTGATCAGCGAATCGCACGCGGTGTTCTCGAGCACAAACCATTTGTCGTCGAATTTGAACATGTGGGCCGAGTTACCGGAATGGCAAAACGATTCCGAAGCCTTCGGCATCTCATAGCGACTTTCCAGAGGCATATACACCGAAAACACTTCGTCAGAATAATTTAATCTGAGAATCTGTGCAGGTGTGTACTTGCCGGTATTGATATTGTTGATTTTGGGACCGTAATTGCGCGCATGGTAGAGAAATGTCCTGCTGTCAAGAGGCTGTATCGTTGCGCAATATCCCTGAAGAGAGTCGTCGGGTGCATTAATCTTTCCATAGAAGTCGCGGTTGCTGTCAAGCGATTTTAGATTTTCCTCAAGGCTGCTGTCAGTGCACTTCCATCCGAAGAATTTGAGATCTTCCCAATTTCTATCGTATTCATCTTTTGAGGACGAATGGATTATATAAGCCCGGAAATTATTGTTGAGCAGATCGCCTCTCAGCACCATGTCATGATAAGAGTTGAAATCCACTTTCGTCCCGTTGTAATTGTAAAACACCCGGTCGTCCACGATTCTCAGCTTGCGGGCATTGCGACTGCTTTCTATCCTTTTGAGAAAAAGGCTGTCGGATTTAAATTCAACCGGGAACACCAGGAAGTTCAGGTATGTAGTATTGTTTTCCTTGAATGTATAGAATCGTCGGTCCGACTCTTTCTTAGTTACAATGATATTTTCAGCCCACTTTCTGTAATTGCTCTTGTTAGAAGCGTTAGCAGCGAACTTCGGATTCACATCATCAACTTCATCCTTGTTTGACGACAGATAGTAGCCTGATCCGAGCCAGAGTGTACCCGCATCGTCAATGCCGATTTCATCGAAGCGGCGGTAGCGGCTGTCTAAACTGCGGAAATTATACGGTAGGGGCATATCGCACAGATTCACCTGGCGGCCTGTCGAGGCGTCGATGATGCGGTAGCGCTGCAGGCGCGGCGTGTTCTCGTCCACAAAATCTAGGAACTCCGGCAGGATGATGTATCCGTCCTTGACCACGAAATTGTGTGTGACACGTGCAGCGATGTTCTCATTGGCGATATAGTCGTCGGCATCGTTGGCGAACATGTCGCCCTCGGTGCGCATCCATTTGTTGGTCAGCACCATGCTTGTGCCGGGAGCCATGCCGTCAAGACTTATCGGCTCATAAAAGGCATCCTCCATGGGCTTTACTACCGGGTCGCCCATGCCGGCAATGTTGAAACTGTGCACATTCTCATCCCCCGCGATGCGCCAGAACCATGTCCCGTCGCCGAGGAGCGATGCATCGACCTCCATCTGCCACCAGTCCTCGACAGCCACCCATCCGGCGCTGTGATAGCGGCGCTGGTGCACATCGGCGAAAGTACGGTCAGAGCTTACTTCAAGAATCCCGGGCTTGTCGGCAGTCTCGCCTTTCACCACAAAGTGGAACTTGGCGGCCACATCCTGGCCTTCGCTCGGACGGAACACCTGATATTCGGCTTTTGCCTGCGCGGCAAAACAAAAAAGCATTACTGCCGTTATCGCAGCCCTGAGGCCTTTGGCGAGTAATGCTTTTGCAATCGTGCAATGGTATTTCTCCATTTTGGATTGAAATAAAAAATGTTAGTTATGTAAGAGTGTTTGGTTTTACCTTCATCAAAACAGCGATGGGCGTTGTGTTAATGTTTTGCAAATGTAGTCATTTTGCGGATATTGGTCAACTTTTTCACAACTTTTTTCTTAAAAATCTTTATAAAAATGCGAAAAGCCCCTTGCTGGGGCTTATATCCGTTGAAAAATTAACAATCACAGCGCTATTCAGACCGAGTGAGCCTGCCGTCATGCAGCACATAGACCGTAGGCCTTCGCCGGATGAAATCGCTGGAAAGCGACAGGGTGTACGCCCCGACGTTGCGCCACAATATTTTGTCGCCAGGCATAAGTGCCGGGCTGTTGACAAGCCGCGTGATGCGATCCTGCTCCAGACAAGTGCAACCGCACACCAGCTGCAAGGGCACAACGGAACGCTCAGCCGGGTCGCTGCCGTATATTATGTCGCGTTTGAAATCATTGCGACGGTAGAAAATGTCAAGGTCGTTCTGACTGCCGTCGGTGGTCACCAACAGGCTGCCGTCGCGGCCGTGCTTCACATCTATCACACTCGTCACCAGCGAAAAAGCTCCGGCGACAACAGCCGTGCCCGGTTCCACGATCACTTCAAGGTCTTGAAGTCCGTGACGCTGAAGCTCCGAGCCTATCGCGCCGAAATACTGGCCGAACGACGGCTTGCCGGGCGTTTCAAGGCCGTAGCCGCCGCCAAGGTCCAGATAGTCAAGCCGTAGGCCGTAGCGAGCAATGACATCGGATGCATATCCTACAAGCTTTCGGTAAAGGTCAACGTGGCGTCCGCGGGTGCTACGGTGCAGATGAAGCCCCGCGAGCCTTACGCCCGGCATCGCATTGATGCGCCGCAACGCCTCAGCCAGGTCTCCTCCGGCTTCACCGAATCCGAACCGGCTCGTCGGCTCCTCCTGTGCTGCATCACGGGGCGAAACTTTGTCCAGGTCGACACGCACACGCAGTCCGATCTTATACTCCTTCCCGCAATCTGCCGCCGCAATTTCTTCTATCCAGTCAAGCTCGCGCCAACACTCCACATTCACCACCGCACCTCCACGAACGGCTTCGGCCACGCTTGCGCGGTCTTTCATCGGCCCGTTGTAAATGATGTCGCGAGGCTCGAACCCGGCCTCGCGTGCAAGCTTCCATTCGTCAGCGCTGACCACTTCCGCCATCACGCCGAGCCGCCTGATGGCGTCGAGCACGGCCCTGCATCCGTTGGTCTTGACGGAATATCCCATTCGCCATCTTGCGAAGTTGTCAGCCATGGCCGCCCGGCATGCCGCAACGCGCCCTTCAAGCGCCCCCAAGTCCAACATCCATCCCGGCGTCACCACCTCCTCAACAATCCCCCGTCGCATCTCAGACCAGATCATTATAAGCCGCCGCATAGCGGTCGGCCATTGTCTCAATGTCAAATTTACGCGCACGCTCTTGGCACTTTGCAGCCACACGTGCATATTCTTTTGCATCGGAGTCAAGTTTGAGGATCTCGGTGGCAAGTTGGTCGGCATTTTCATGCTCAAAAAGCACGCCTGCCCCGCCGACAACCTCGCGCAGGCCGTCCACATCCGACGCCAAGAACGCATGGCCACTGCTCATGCCCTCCACACTACTGAGCGACAGACCTTCGAAATGACTCGACATCACCACATAGTCAGCACTCCTCAGCAAACGCGGCACATCGTTGCGCAATCCTAAGAAATGAACTCGTCCGGACAAGCCCAAATCGCCGACAAGCTGCTCATACTCCTGTCGGCGGACTCCGTCACCTACAAGGAATAGATGGAATTTCTCTGGCAGCAAGCTCATGGCGCGGATGAGTGTCGGTTGGTCTTTTTCCCAGCGGAATGCAGCCACCATCACAATCTTGCGCGTTTCCGGCCCGGCAATCTCATTGAAAGCCTCACAGGGCACAGCCTCTGAAAATGCTCGCACATCAATGCCATTTTCAATAGTGCATATATCAGCGCTTGTGGTGCCAAGATATTCACGCAGATTTTGCTCAGCCTTGCCCTGGATGCATATTACGCGATTATAGCGACCATACATCCATCTGTCGGGGAGCCGGAACAGAGGCATGCTGCGCCGGCGGTTGGATGAGTTATGTTCCGTCGTCACCAGCTTCACATTATTATATATGCCGGCAAGTGCGGCAAAAAACTGAGGCGCCGTGTTGTGGGTATGTACGATGTCAAAACAGCGCATCAGACGTCCCAATTTATAAATATGCTTGGGATTGTACACACTGCCGCCAATGGCCAATTTATGAACTGTGATGCCTCGACTTTCGAGCTCATCCATAAACGATGTACGAGTACCGTCGAAAACAGCAAGCTCCACATCAAGACCACGGTCGCGCAGACGAGGCAGAAGATCCACCATCAGCTTCTCCGCACCACCGGTGGCGAGGCTCGTTATAACATGCAGAACCCGTGTCATTTTATCTCCATCTTTTTGTCGCGTTTCACGCAGCGTCGAATTTGCATATACCAGAGCACGCCTGGAATCATGGCCGCAATAGTCATCAGTTTCTTGGGCGATTTACTGAGCATTTTGCTGTCGTGAGCAATGATGGATGTCGCCACATAGTGCACGCACGACATGAAACGCCTGCGCAGAGTGGGAGCGCACACCATTTCAGTCCGGCGGAAAAAGGAGAAGCCTTTGGGGTTGCGCCAATACTGACGATACATGTTCACACTCGAGCCATCGGCCTGGTATTCAACCGTAACCAAGGGCTTGTTTACCGTCAGCAGCTCCATGTCCTGGTCAATGAGCATATATTTGTATGCAAGCCCCACGTAGCGCTCGCCTTCGAAAAGCGGATATTCCGGATATCGCGTCACCACATCGGTACGGTACACTATCTTTTTGTCGCCACTTCCACCACCGGCATAAAACCCTTGCAGAGTGGTAGATATCATGTCCGCTGGGAAGTCAGTGCCGATAATGCTGCCGTCCTCACGCTGGTCCAGGCCGAGTATCCCTGCATATTTTACCGAGCCATGTTCATGCCAAAAGCGCACAATGGTCTCAACGGCATCTGCCGGCATCCAGTCGTCAGAGTCAATGCAGGTATTCAGCTCAGTCGTAATGTTGCGATAAGCAGTATTATGGGCGCCGTGCATGCCCTGATTTTTCTGCCTGATGACACGAATCTTGAAATCTGCCTCTTCGGCCCATTTCTGAACTTTCTCGTAAGTGTCGTCCTGCGAACCGTCATCGATCACGAGCCACTCGAAGTCGCGCGAAGTCTGAGCGCACAGACTGCGGTAGGTCCGCTCGATAGTATGGCTTCTGTTATAAGCCGGCGTGAAAACTGTGAGAGTAGCCATATCCGATCAGAAGAGAAGAGTGAATACCATGCTGCCGGCGAGGAAGAGGCCGGCCACGACACCCTGGCTTTTGGCAATGGGCAGCTGTGACAGCGGATAAGCCAGCAGGAACGGATATAGACACCAGCTGATATATGCATAACGGTTGGAGTAGGGTACCTCGTTGATAAGCATCCAAGCAGCGTTGGTGTAGAGATAACAGCTCAACATGAACGTATAATTCCAGTCGGCCACTTTCTTCTTGAACTCTACATACCAGCCAAGAATTACTGGCACAGAGCTATAAAGGATGAAGTCCCAGCGCCAACCCGTTCGGCTGAAAAGCTCGTAAGACGAATTGTTATAATAACTTACTCGCTGATCACTTATTATATCTTCAATATATGCCTGGAAAAAACTGGAAAGAAATGGTGATAGCACAAGGCAAACTACCCACACGTAATATGGCAGTTTGCGATTCGGTATAAAGAATGCAGCAAGTCCGGCAGCAAGAAGTAAATACATACTGTTGTGTGTTCCGCAGCCCAATATAGCCAAAACGAGACAGGGCAATAGCTTAACCCAATTATGCCTTACCGCAGGTGTTACACATGCCAATCCAGCAATCACAAGCGAAGAAGCCATACCTTGGCGTATGCCGTTGTTTGAATATGACCAGAATGAAAAGGCTGTAAAAGCAAACAATATAGATAAGGTATAATGGCGAGGCATCCATCGCCAACAAGCAAAAGCTATGCCGCCGACATAAAATGCCGCAACAACCAAAAGCCAATTCTCAACTGTAGTGTTGTCTATGCAAAACTGCTGAACTTTTTCCCAAAACCATTCTGAATCTGCCACAGCCATTTCGCTCCACTCACCAGACTGTACGAGCAAAAACATCTCTGTATAAAGTCTTGTATCGGCATAACAATGTATTGGTCGTGTTCCTATATAAAACCAAGTAAACAAGGTCAATATAATTCCTAAAAATTGCACATTTGACCCTTTCAGCAGCGCTTTAGTACTCCTCGACAGTAAATAGAACATATATAAGACGCCGAGAGTATTAATTAGAATTAACCAGTTCTCTGTGCTAAACTCTATAAACATAACCTTATCGTATCTTTAAAAAGTTTTTTACCTTATTGGGGAACTCAGTCCCGAAAATGCGGTGGGACATTCGCGACATCCAGGTGCGCAGGCTGCTTTGTCCAACCCATGTCTTGCTGTACCAGTGAATGGTGCGCGTGTTGCGAGTCTTGTTCAACTTGCCCGTGGCATCGTCAAGCGGACAGAAGAACTCTTGGGGGTAGATTGTGATGCCGGCCACGCGCTGTATTCCAGGCACAGGTTTCAGGCCATTGCGTTTCAGCACTTCCGTGTTGTGGTACACCACCGTGCCGGGATAAGGTTTGCCTTCCGCGTCGCAATAGTCTATAGTTTTATAATATTCAATGATGTCGCCATATATCGGCATGCTTTTTTCTGCTGCAAGCCCGAGTCCCGGGGCCACAGTGCCGAACTCACCGTCATGCGGATCTGCCTCGTATCCCATAAACGGACCCGAGGCTATAATGTCGTCCATAGGTTGGATTACCTCTACATCGGTATCAAAATATACTCCACCGTGCTCATAAAGCACCACGAAGCGGGCATAGTCGCTAACAAAAGCATATTTGCCTGCAGCATACGCTTGTGCTGTATACGGTATGCTGTTCACATCGAAGTTGCTCTCGTTCCACTCAACTATTTCATAGTCTGGCATATATCGCCGCCACGAGTCGATGCAACGTCGGGCATCTTCGGGCAACGGATTGCCACCGAACCAGCAATAATGTATCTTCTTGGGTATCACTTATCTAAAATGCTATATATCTTATCAACCTCGCCGGTGTTGCCATAGTCGCCAATAGCAAGGTTTGCGGTTATCTTTTGTTGGAGTTCCTTGTTGCGGATAAAGTCTGCGAGAGCTTCGGCACATCCGGCATTGTCCATGGGCATTATCACGCCATCATAGCCATGACGCACCTGACTCGCAGCTGTGGGGTAGGCCGTCACAGCCACCGGACGGCAAAGCATCTGCGCTTCGCGCACGGTCACACTCTTGCCTTCGTAGCGCGACGGCTGCACATACACATCGCACTGGCGGATAAAGGGGTAGGGGTTGGCTTGCTTGCCAAGGAGCACCACACGGTCTGCCATTCCAGCTTCGGCTATCTTGCTGCGGATCAGGGCTTCGTCTCCGCCATATCCGATTATGTACCACACTGCATCCGCTCCATGCTCGTTTACAAGACGATGCATTATGTCGGGCACATTGTCGAAGTTCTTTGGATAGGTAAACCGGCCTATACTCAACAGTTTGACAGTTCCTTGCATTCTATCCGAGGCATCAAACTCTTGCGAACGCTTGCGCACGAACTCAGCCGGAAGAATGTTCTCTATCTCTACAATCTTGTCCTTCAGCTCGGGGAAAGTCTTCCCGAACGTTTCGGTCACACGCTCGGAGATTGAAGCGATATAGTCATAACCGCTCCAAACCGGAAGTTCCAGTTGGCGATTTACATTGATATTGGTATAGTCTGTATGAATCCAGGCCAAGCGCTTACGTGCTCGCACCTTTTTCAGACCATAGTCGTGTGGAGTTATGAAACTAAGACACAGGTCATACTCAGTCTGCTGCTCTATTCGCGGCAAGAATGGGGCGACACAATGCGCCACATAACTGAATTCACTGGCATCCTGCACGTCGAACGGACCATGCCTATGCACATACCAGCGATGGCGAATCCGAGCCAATGCACGCCCGAAGGCCACGCCCCACTGACGGCGGCGCAAGGCCTCAGTAAGCGGCTTCTCAATCACATCGTAGGCCGCAACCTCCGGCAACACGTTAACCCATTCGGGGACAAAGTCCATAAGCTCGCCTCGATGGCTGTGCAGCATAAGGTCCACATCCACCTTCTCCGGATCAAGCGCCTGCAGCAACCCAATGAGACTCATCTCAGCCCCACCAAGCTCCAAATAGTGCATCAGCACCAATATCCGCGGCTTACTCATCTGGAAATTAAGCTATTGTTGAGAATCCAATTCATCCAGAATGGAATAGAGCGAATCGATTATCTCTAAATTCCCCTTTTTCTCTTTTCGCAAATATCCAACAATATCGTTATATAGATTATCATCGGTAGCCAATCTCAAAATCTTTTCACTCACATCAGTGCCATTTAAATCAGCTAAAAGCCCATTTTTCCCATCAACCATCTGCATATGCACAGTGTTAAATTTGGTCGTCACAACTGGTATATTAAGGATTCTGGCTTCAGCAATAGCCAATCCAAAACCCTCATGAGTTGATGTTTGAACATAAATATCAGCCAGCTTTAAAAATGGATATGGATTTTCTTTTACGCCGAGAAGAATAAATTCATTTTCCAAGTTACGCTTCGAAATTTCAGCTCTAATACTATCTTCAAGTGGTCCTTTCCCTAAAACAAACCACTTGAATTTAAGACCTTTCGATTTAAGTATTGAGGCCGCTTCAAGAGTTATATCGTAACCTTTTTGTGGGGCTAAACGGCCAAGCGTCACTAAGGTTAAGCATTGTGGTTTTTTAAGTCCAATACTTTCTTTAGAAAAATCACAAATGACTTTAGGGTTAATTATATCCCTAAATGTTACAATACGATCACTTAGATGTGGCCAGTGTTGGCGTTCTAATTTTTGAATCTCTTCAGAAACCGCAACAATCTTGTCAAACTTATTTAACCTTTGCTCTATAAATTCATCCTCCTCTTTCGTTGGAAGATAAGTCGCATTTATCCATGCCAACTTCTTTTTTGCCTTAACCTTCTCACAAACATAGAATGTAGGGAAGCCATGTGCATATGCAACCGCATAATCATATATTTGTGGATTAGAATCAAAGCAATTTCGTTGAGTAGCCCAATATAACCTTGCCTTAACAACATTGTTTAGACAGCGTTTCATTCTTATCGAAATTGAGTAACGGAACCGGCCAATTACCCATTTGAGATTCCCCTTTTTTAAAGCACATACTATTGACTGTGTAAATTTTTTTTTGCAAAAAATAGAATATCCAAATTCAGGTAGTATTTTTACTCTTTGATCGACTAATTTATCCCAAGGATTACCATATGACTGCAATTGGAGATATACGTCGTATTTATCATAATCCAGAGATGAGAGAAGATTTAATAAACTTCTCTCTCCTCCAGCACATGCCAAAGATTCATTTACAAATAGAATAGACTTTTTTTTCATTTTATAATATTATTTAAAAATAGAAATCTAATCAAATATGAAATATTATCTTTTCTTATCGGAAAATTACGAAGAAGTGAAATAACGGGTATTTTCTTTTTCTCTATTTCACTTTTGCGTAATTTGCTTAGGATTAGATATAATCGCGCTACCAAGAAAGGCAAGACAACACGTTGTCGATTATTAATGGCTTCATAAAGCTGATTAATATAGAAATTATAAAGCGATAGCCAACTCGTAGTAAGTATAGTTTCATTGTAGTCGTTCTTATTAACCACAGAACCAGGGCGTTGACTAGTGTATTCATAAACGATTCTGTTTGTTACACAGAAACACTTAGAATTCAGATACAGCAAATAAGATAACACCCAATCGTCAAGAAGTACATCAGGGAGACACTCTATTTTGTTTTCACGAAGGTATGACAATTTATATAGTTTTGCCCAGCTTGCAAAATGAAAAGATGCTTTTGTTCTTGAATTAAAAACATGCTCCAATATAGATTCATTTGAGTTAAAACTATCGGCATTATAAACATGGTTGCTGATGATTCTTCCGTAAATATCAACTTTACGATAAGAACCGATCACAAAATCACATTCTGCTGAAACTGCCACATCAATAAGATTCTCAACAGCACACGCCGTCAACTTATCATCACTATCCACAAAAATCAAATAATCACCTTTAGCTAATTTTATAGCAAGATTGCGAATTCGGCTAATACCCAATTGAACTGGAGGTTCAGCCAACATTTTGAATCTACAGTCTCCATTATTCTTAATGAAGTCATTAGCCACAGCTACCGAATTGTCCGTACACTTATCAGGGATGAGCAAGAATTCGATATTGCTATATGATTGTTTTTGCAAGCTATCTAAACATTGAGATATGTATTTGCTTACATTGTATATTGGCAGAGCTATTGTTACCAAGGGTGAAAAATCCATGCTTAACTTATGCTAGGTCAATTAAAGGAATATTACTTACCTAATTTTTCTCTCAATATAGATGATGATATTCCCTCCGTGTGTGGAAGATAAACAATCTCGACTCCATAGGGCTCAAAGTCCTTCTCATATTGTTCCCATTGTGGAGAACCCTTCCAATCACTTCCAACAAACATTTTTTTGAAGCGCTTGTCTAATCTGAAATATGCGCCCAATTTATCCTTATCCACCTGAGCAACAACCTCATCAACATATTTTATTGACCCTATAATTTCGCATCGGTCTTCAAAAGGTATGATGGGCGTTTTATTTTTTTCATGCTGAACTAGTTCATCGGTTGAAACGCCTACAATTAAATAATCACACAGTTCTTTTGCCCTACGTAAAAGATTCAGGTGACCGATATGAAACATATCATAAACTCCGGTGGTATATCCTATAATCATAATTCTTTAATTTTTATTATCTCATCAATAATTTTCTCAGAGGCTGTGCCATTTTCATAATTTCCGACATTGTCCTGGAACTTTGCTAAATCCTTTAAATATGAATCAGGATTAAACATCCTAATATTATCAACAAGCTCCTCATTATTCCTTGCAAGAGGGATAGGCAGATCCTCTATATTAAAATATAGTCCACGTTCGTTCTTAATGTAGCTTTCAATATCAGAAGCATAAAGCCACATTGGCTTTTGCGTAAACATAAAGTCAAACATCAGGGACGAATAGTCTGTTATAAGCGCATCAGAAGCGCAAAGAAGTTCTTGGATATCATCGTACTTACTAACATTATATATATCAATGCTATCAGAGGATTTCCACTTCATGTTTAGGTCCTGTAAGTGCGGATGTAGTCTTATTGCCACAACCCAGTGCCCATCAAATCTATTTGAAAGCACATTAACTATTTTATTGAAATCCAAATTATAACATTGAAGCGAATTGTTATTTCTAAAAGTCGGTGCATACAATAAAATTTTTGAATCTCTTGATATATTGTAATGTTTATACACCTTATTTTTAATCAAATTTGAAGGCCTAAAAAAGACATCAGCTCGAGGAGTTCCATATTCCAGAATCTTGCCATCGAACCAAAAGGCTCGTTGAAATATTTGTGTACTGAATTTACAGCCTGAAATAAGGAGGTCAATTTGTTTAGAATCGGATTTCGCCATGGATAAATAGTCACTTTTCAATGAATGTTCAACATCTCCCTCTATTTTCTTTAACCTTAGTGAACTGTGCCAACATTGGATATAAAGTTGACCATTTCTTTTTCTAAACGTGCTTGGCATTCTATAATTATGCACTATCGTTCCGGCTGTAGCAAGGTGGAAATAATGCTTTAATCCATTATATTTAACTTTCCTAAAGCCTGTATAGCCCTTAAATTTGGCTGGATGTAAGAAGCTCCAAACCACTTTAAATTTATCTGGATAGTTATTACATATATATTCGCTCAAATACTTAGGATTGCATCCATAATTTGCGCCATAATAGCTCATAAAGAGGATTTTACTCTTATTAATAGGTAAACATCTAAATATTGCCATTAATAAGTTAATTAGTTTATCCTTCATAACTTTTTAAAATAATATATTGATCTTTCCTTATATGATTTGCAACTCTCTCTATAAGCGAAAATGGCACATATGCAATTTTAAATTTGTTCAAAATAAATTTGCGAAAACCAGTGAAAGATGAGGTCATATCATTGAATTGCAAAATTAGTTCGTTGAATATTTTCTTCAAGGCAGGATCTGATTTACAGCATCCATATGCTTGCCAATATAGATTTTCCAATCTCTTAAACATTTTGCCTTGAAGATCTGGATAGTATGTACATATGAAATCAAACCTCTCCAAGTTACCCCTAATTAGATCAAAATTTCTTTTACTGAATCTTCCTGAAATACTAGTTGGTCGTTGGGTATAGCAATATAGTGGTTCATTCAGTATACCGTATTTCCTGGTATTATTAATAATCTGATGCTGCCAAAAAGAATCTTCAAAATATACGCCTTTCTTAAATTTAATATTATTAATTACAGTCCTCTTATAGAGTTTACCCCAAGCAAAATTTTTTATAATAATGTTATCAACTAATCCTGCCATGGCTTCATCCCGCTCAATAATGTTAAATTCTTTAGAAAGGAAGTCTCGGTGTGCCAACATGTAATTAGGATAAGCATAAAAATATCCGGCTTGGATGATGTCAAGATCATAATCTATTGCTTTATCTAACAATTTGACAATAGCGTTTGGCATTAACCAATCATCACTATCGACAAACATTATGTATTCACCTGTAGCAATCTCTAAACCAGCATTACGTGCATCGGAAAGTCCGCCGTTGCTCTTATCAATAATTATCACATTAGAATACTTGGAAGCAAAAGCTTTACAATAATCTAAAGAATTATCAGTAGAACCATCATTGACAAGTATCACTTCAATGCATTCATGCAGTGCGTCATTACCTATACTATCGAGGCACTTGGTTAGATAATCGGATACATTATATATCGGGATTACTACAGATACTTGTATTTTCATAACTTTAGGAAGGGACCTCAATAGTTTGTAATGATTCTAATATTGCAACAGAAAGCTCTTCAGCTGAAAAATTTACTATCTTACCTCTACCTTTTAGCTGCTCATTAGCGCCTGTAAAATTAGTTGCGATCATTTGTTTATCAAAAAGAAGAGCTTCGCCCAAAGTAATGCAAAAACCTTCGTGCAGTGAAGGCTGTATATATATATCACAGGCCTTCATATATTTGTACGGATTAATGTCTGAGCCCAGAAATCTCACACTATCCATTAAGCCATTTTCTGAGACAAAACGTTTACACCTTTCAATGTCATTGCCATAACCGACGAACCACCAGATGACATTTCTAACTCCTTGATTCAACAAAGTTTTAAATGCCTCCAAGGCAAGATATTGCCCTTTTTCTTTAGAAACCCTACCAACCGTAAGCAAAACGACATTCTCCTCACAATCCTTTAGTAAATCTTCATTTAAACGCTCCTGGGATAATTTATGGATTTCGTCTGTATCAATGATATTGGGTTCATAATGTGTGTTAGTTTTAAATTGGGGGAAGTAGGCATCAAATATTTCTTTTGCTTTCTTTGAGACCACATTTATTCTATCAAAATTTTTATAAACTTTGGATATTAGATGCTTATCGCAATAGAACTTTGAAATATCGTAATGAATCCAGCCCCATTTCTGAGATGCATTTATTTTTGTAGCTACATAATAGTCTATAAAAGAAAACGGTCCCGCAAATGCTACAGCCAAATCAAATTTCTTCTTTGAGAAAACAGGCACGTCTGAGAAAGCCCGCTTATACAAAGCATAATTAGTTTTAAATATGCATTTTTGGAACAAGGAGCCTAATATAAGCCATAATTTCTTAATATCTATGCGAGACAATGCCACACGAATTTGGGACCTTAGCGGATTATGTAATAGAGGCTTAAGTCTTGAAAAATCTTTAATTTTATGAATATGGACCTGGGCAGGAAGAGCGTTTAATAGGCCACCTGATGTGCTAAGCAATGCCAAATGTACATCCCAGCCTTCGCTAACATAACGTTTTAAAACAGCAAGGAGGGCTTTCTCTACACCTCCAACATTCATTGAATATGCAACAAATATAACAGACCTCATGATTTTCTCCTCAAAAATTTACTAGTCAGCTCTTTGATTTTCATTTTAATAACTATTCTTTCCTCAACATTAAATGCAAGTGCATAAGACAATGGTAATAGGATAATAGCCGACAAGAATAGTGTAAAGGCACAAATTGACAAGGAGCTAACAACATTAGTACTATTATATATTTCAAAATCAGAAATATAATAACGGGCTATAAACCAACCAGATAGCAATGAAATAAATACTACAAACAGACTTTTTAATATAGAGAATATATAATTTTTAATTGGGTAAGTCCTAATAAGTTTTTTAACGAAAATAAAGCCAAATGCTATTACGAACATTAGCAAAAATATATCAACAATATAAATCGTATATATGTTAGTTGAAGCATATTTTAACAGCACATATGATACTACTGGACAGAGTAAATAAATCGATCCATTTATGAATGAAATTCCCTGGATATTTCCAGTTGCATGAGCTGCTGCATTATTGACCATAATTACTATATCAAATAATGACGCAACGATTATTAGACGGAAAAAGGGGACTGAATATTTAGGCACTGTTCCGAGCCAAAGATATAAAATTCTATCCGTTTCAACTATAAAAGGTATGGCAACTATTGCAAATGCTAGTAATGTAAACTGAACGGAGCGTCTCATTATCAATGACATTCCTGTGATATTATTAGCTGCGTATTGTTTAATTATTTGAGGTCTAAACGCCTGATATACTGTCAAAGTTAATGCGCTAATAGATCCAGCTACTGTTGCTGCAATACTAGAGGCTGCATTTGGTATCACACCGAAAAACATATTCAAGATGACGGGCTCCCCTTGCCTTTTAGCTACAAAACAAGCATTACCATATAGATCTACGGAAGAGAACACAAGCATTTCTTTCGCGATATTTCTATCAAAGCAAGCAGAAAATTTTGATTCCTTGAAATGACGCAAACAATATACTCTGTAAAAAATTGCTTTTAAAATCGAGACTATAAAAAGCAGGCTTACATATAAAATCAATCTATCATACGGATATAGTAAGAGACAATATACTATTACTAGCTTTAGTATCACATTAATAATTTCAAAATAAGAATATATGCTCATCCTTTCATGCGCAATGATGCAAGCTGAATATGGAACCTGTGTACATCCAACTATAACTGAAAATACTGAAAGCTGGTATATGACATTTGCAGCAAATAATCTATCTTCAGGAAAAACCATCTTATTATTCAAGAACCATAGACCTACGGTTTCTCCAAGAATAATAACTATTAATGAGATAATAAAATGTATTATTAATGCAGTAGAAAACACCAGCTTAAGCTTTGAATCATTGCTCTTGCCTAGTTCAAAAGTAATAAATCGAGAGGTAGCTCCTGACATTGCAGCATTTAAGAATCCTGCCATCCCGATAACACCACCAACAACACCATAAATACCATAGTCTTCAACACCCAAAGCTTGTAACACTATGCGAGAAGTGTAAAGACCTACGACCGTTACTAAGATCATTCTGATGGTCAAAGCAACAGCATTCTTTGCTATTCTTTTGTTGTCTAACTCAGCCAATTATCTGAAATTTACTACTAGAGAAAACAGGGGGATTAGTGGGGGAGGCCGATGCCGCGGTGGCGGAGGTGGGACTCGGCGAGGTCGGTGGTGAGGTAGATGTTGCGGCCGTCCACTACGAGGTTGCCGCGCATGGAGCGGGCCACGACTGGCCAGGAGGGGAGGCGGAACTGCTTCCACTCGGTGAGGAGCACGAGGGCGTCGGCATCAAGGGTGGCAGCATACATGTCGGGGGCGTAGGTAACGGCGTCGCCAAGGCGACGGCGGCACTCATCCATGGCCACGGGATCGAAGGCGGTGACGGAGGCTCCGGCATCGCGCAGGGCGGCGATGACCTCGAGCGATGGGGCGCAACGCATGTCGTCGGTCTCGGGCTTGAAAGCCAGGCCCCAAAGGGCAATGCGACGGCCGGCAAGACTGCCCAGCTCCTCGCGAAGTATCTCAACCACGCGTGTCTTCTGGGCCTCGTTGACAGCCTCCACAGCCTCGATGAGGGTCATGGGCGTGCCGTATTCTCGTCCGGTGTGCACCAGGGCTTTTACGTCCTTGGGGAAGCAGCTGCCGCCGTAGCCGCAACCTGCATATAGGAACTTGCTGCCGATGCGGGCGTCGCTACCGATGCCCTTGCGCACCATGTTGACGTCAGCGCCCACACGGTCGCACAGGTTGGCGATTTCGTTCATGAACGATATGCGCGTGGCCAGCATGGCGTTGGCGGCGTACTTGGTCATCTCGGCCGAGGCTATGTCCATGAATATGACGCGGAAGTTGTTGAGCAGGAACGGCCGGTAGAGGCGTTCCATGACGCGGCGTGCGCGCTCGCTCTCAATGCCTATGACAACGCGGTCGGGACTCATAAAGTCCTTTATGGCAGCGCCTTCCTTGAGGAACTCGGGGTTGGATGCAACCTCGAACTCCACATCGGCGCCGCGGCGGTCGAGCTCCTCGCGGATGACGCGTTTCACAATCCGGGCGGTGCCCACGGGCACGGTGGATTTGGTGACGAGCAGCGAGTAGCGGTTGATGTTCCGGCCGAAAGTGCGGGCCACGTCAACGACATAGCTCAGGTCGGCCGAGCCGTCCTCGTCGGGCGGGGTGCCTACGGCGCAGAACACGGCCTCGACATCGTTTATGATGCCGGCCAGGTCGGTGACGAAGTGCAGACGTCCGGCCTGCACGTTGCGGCGTACCAGGTCGTCGAGGCCCGGCTCGTATATGGGAATCTCGCCCCGATGGAGGCGCTCTATCTTGGCTTTGTCTATGTCAACACAGGTGACATCGGCGCCAACCTCGGCGAAGCAAGCTCCGCTGACCAGGCCGACATAACCAGTGCCTACAATCGCAATTTTCATACGTTCTTGTTAATAGTTACATCCTTGGCACGCTTGGGCACAGCGCCAGTGAGCAGGAGCGCCAGCAGGGGCGAGCGCTCAATGACGGCGTTTGCGCCGAGCGTAACGGCCACAACAGCCGATGCCACGACGGCGGCAAACACCACCAGCGGCGTGAAGCCCAGCCCCATGTCGATGAGGGCCTGACGGCAGGGCCAAAGGGGGAAGAGGAAGAAATAGTGCAACAGATATATGCTCAGGCTCTTGCGGCCGAGCAGCTGCCACAGGTCGGCTATGCCGCGCGTAAGGGCAGACGCCGTCGGGGCAAAAGCTGCTTCGCTCCACGGCTTGACCACGGCTATGCCCACAATGGAGATGCAGATATGGAACAGCGAGCGCGCTATGCTCATCGTCAGACCATTTTCATCAGTCAGCGCCGGAAATTCCCAGCTCCAGCAGATGAAGTAGATGAGCACGGCGGCAATGAGCGTTGCGGCAGTGACCCACGTGCCTGAGGCAGTGACAGCGGCGAACGAGTCGCGGTGGCGTGCCGCCATGGCTCCTATGGCAAAGACCGGCCAGAACTGGAATGCCAGCGGCAGACTGCCATAATCAAGCACCTCGGCCGGGACCGTGCACTGAACCGTGAGCATCACAGCCCACACTGCGGCGATCACACCCAACTCAGCCACTACCGAGCGCATGCGCGACAGCAACGGAGCCACCAGACTGTAGACCAGCATGATCTCGAACAGCACCAGCGTGAACCAGTAGCCATTCTTCCACACATTGGACCACAGGCAGTCAAACGTGCTCACCAGCGGCGACTGGAGGCCGCTGTGAGGGAAATACCATATCCAGAGCGATGAAACCACCACCATGGGCACCAGCAGCTGCAACGAGCGCTGGCGCAGATCGGGCCGCTTGAGCATGCCGCCCGGAAGCACCTTGAGCGTGAACCAACCGCTGATGAAGAAGAAGAGCGGCATGTGGATCTCGCCTATGAATTTGAACACAAGGGCACGGTCGATGTCGCGCACACACATGGTGAGCACGTGGCCCATCACCACCATGAAGATGGCGATGCCCTTGAGCATGTCGAAGTAATGGAGTCGTTGTTTGGTCATCGGTAAGGTCAAAGAAGGATTTGCAGTTAGGATTTTTCTATTATCGGCTCCACAAGAGACGGATGGATGAATGCAGTTGCCACTGCGGCAACGCCGGGGATGGTCACAACCAGGCGACGGTCGCCCCTGACACGCAGAAACTTGCCTTCGGCGCCCTGGAAAAGGCCGCCGGTTACACGCACGCGTGTGCCCTTGGCCATGGCCGCGAGTCGCGGGTCAAGATAGACCACATCCTCGCCCTCGGCCATCCTGGCGATGGAGATGAAGTCGGCCATCTGACGGTCGGGCACCAGCAGAGGTTTGCCCGTGGCGCGGTCCATGAAGTAGCGCACCGGCAGGTTTGTCTCGGCTTTGAATTTCTTGATGTCAGACTCGGCGGCGCGCACAAAAAGAATGTTGGGAATGGCCGGCACCATGCGTCGCACACGACGGCCGGCACTCACATAAACCTTCTGCATCAGAGGAACGAAAGTCTCGAAGCCGAGGCCGTCCATAGCCTCGCCAACCTGCTGCGAACGGCCGTAGGTGACGCGGAAAACATGCCAACGGCAAGGCTCCTGCGCCTCGTCGCCGTTTCGCTCAGACAACAACTTGGGGTCACCACATCCAGCTAAGGGCGTGGCGTCCAAAGTGTTGCCAAGACAATTTCCATCCGGATAATTTTCGGTCTCTTGCATCTGTGTTTGAGCCACAAAGTTACGGCTTTTTTCGCACACGGCAAAGCCAAAGGTGTTGTAATTTCCTCCACACTCAAGACCGCTTGCGCTCAAGCGAGAAAACACTTTCGCAAGGCATTTTTAACACTTTTTAACTGCAAATGACACCATAAAAAACGTGCACAGCCCTTAAAGAGGCCATGCACGTAGTAATTTGAATCGGAATAATGCTTATCGGAGATACATGTTCGACGCCTTCTCGGCGCCGACAGAAGTGGCCGGACCATGACCGGGGAGCACGAGAGTGTCAGGCGGAAGAGTGAGCAGACGCGTCTTGACGGCATTGACAAGCTGGCTCATGCTGCCACCGGGCAAGTCCGTCCGGCCGATCGAACCCTGGAAGAGAGAGTCGCCGGTGAGCACAAAACCGCCCTCGGCACAATATAACGCAAGGCCGCCAAGACTGTGCCCCGGCACCTCGATGACCCTGAGCGAGTATCGGCCCACATTGACCGTATCGCCGTCCTTAAGGTCGATGTCCGCAGACACCGGCGCCACATTTGCGCGGACGCCGAAACGCCGCGCCTGCTCCGGAAGCGATGCGCCGAGCGGGGCGTCGGCAGCCGAGGCCTTGACCTTGATGCCATAGCGGTCGCGCACATAAGCGTCAGCTATACAATGGTCTATGTGGAGATGAGTGTTGACAATCTGAGTGAGCTTGTAGCCCTCGGATTCAATATATTGGTCCATGCGCTGCAGGTCAGCATCGTTCCACATGCCGGGGTCAACGATCACCGCCTCCTTGCTTTCAGGATCAACCAACAGATACGTGTTCTCGTCGAACGGACCGAACACAAAGCGCTTAACTTCTATCATGTCCTCATTCAACGATTATCCGAAGGCTTAATATGGCCCTCGGGGGTTATTACAATCTTACGCTCACGGTACAGGGCGCCGACAGCCTTCTTGAAGTCCTTCTTCGAGCAGTGGAGCAGAGCCTTGATGGCCTCGGGGCTGCTTTTGTCGGTCAGCTCGAAGCCGCCCTCGTTGACCATGCGCAGAATCTCTGCACCAAGATTGTTGACACGGTTGGCCGTTCCGGGTTCGGTCATGGTCAGGTCAATCTTGCCATCCTCGCGCACGTGCTTCACATAAGCCTTGACAGTCTGCTGCACCTCCAGGTTCTGGTATGTCTCATTGTCGTATATCATGCCGCGGTGCAGATTGTCCACAATCACGCGATAGCCGATCTCGGTATGTTCGATGATGAGCGCAGACACCTCCTGGCCGGGCTTGTAGTCGGGATAGACATTGCCGAGATGGCGCTCTATTCTTGCAGAAGCGGCCACACGCCCCGTGGCATGGTCCAGGTACACATATACCAGATAAATGCCGCCGGCATGCATCTTGACCTTCTGCTCGCGGAACGGCACCAAAAGGTTCTTGGTGAGACCCCAGTCAAGGAAAGCGCCCACCTTGTTGACTGCAACAGCCTGAAGATAAGCGAATTGACCAACCGTGGCAAACGGCACCTCGGTGGTGGCCACCGGGCGGTCCTCAGAGTCGGTGTACACGAACACCTTGAGCATGTCGCCAACCACCGAGTCGGGGTCGCAGTATCGGCCGGGAAGCAGCACTTCGCCACCCTCGCCGTCAGTGAGATAAGCGCCGAAATCGGTATAGCGCTCCACGCGCAGCTCGTTATATTGTCCTATTTTAATCATAGTGATGTGTTTCTAATGTCAGTTACTGACCACAAATTTACTGTTTTTCTGACACTTTAACAAGCCTCCTGCGCCTCAGGTTCAAATAAAATGCCTAACTTCGCATACCCAAAACCGACTAACACCGACACATCATGGATTACGAAATATTCAACCAGCTCACCTCAGGCAAGTTCACCGAACACCAGGTGGCCCAATTCGAAAAGCTCGGCGACCTCTATTCGCTGTGGAACGCGCGCATCAACGTGATCTCCCGCCGCGACATAGACAATCTTTACATCCACCACGTGCTCCATTCCCTGTCGATAGCCGCCTTCCTCGGCCCGCTCAAAGACGGCACACGCATCCTCGACCTCGGCACCGGCGGCGGTTTCCCCGGCATTCCTCTGGCCATAGCATACCCCGACTGCCACTTTCACCTCGTGGACCGTATAGCCAAGAAACTGCGAGTGGCACAGGAAGTGGCAACAGCCATCGGCCTTAAGAACGTCACCATACAGCATGGCGACATCGGTGAGTGCCACGAGCGGTTCGACTATGTGGTGTCGCGCGCGGTGATGCGCCTTGATGCCCTCCTCCCCCTGGTGAAACGACTGATACTCCCCGACAGCCGTAACCGCTACGCCAACGGACTCATCTGTCTGAAAGGCGGCGACCTGGACGAAGAATCAGCAGGCATCAAACTGCCTGTGGTAACATACCCCGTCACCGAATTCTATTCGCACCCGTTCTTCGAAACCAAATCAATCGTCTACGTGCCCCTGGCACAGGCCAAAAAGAAGTAATCCGCCCGTCAACAAAATACAGCGAAGGCCAACCGAAATCGGTTGGCCTTCGCTGTTATATCATGTGCGCGGTGACAGTCCGTCAGAAATCCACTGTCAGCCTCACATTCAGCTGACGGCGAGTCAGATAGTTGGGCACAGCATACTGAATATTGTTCACATCCGTAACCCAGTAGTACGAGCTGACATTCGAAATGTCGAGAAGATTGAAGCAGTCCAGACCCAGCCAAACGCTTTTGAGCTTGCCCAGGAAACCGCTGCGCTTCTGGCCGTCGGCACGCGGAGTTAACAGGCCGTAACTCAGACCGATATCCACACGCTTGTAAGCCGGGGCACGGAAGTAACCTTCATCGCGGGTGCGTCGGGGTGCCGTGGTGGGCAGGCCGTCGTTAAGAATGCCTCGAAGACTGAATTTCAGCTTCGGCAGCTTCGGGAAATAGTCGGTGAAATAGAGCGCAAGACCATAGCGGCGGTCGGTAGGGCGGGGCACCTTCTTGCCGTTGAGCGTCTCCTCGGTGTGCATCAGCGACAGACTGATCCACGAGTCGCTTCCGGGCACAAACTGACCGTAAAGCTTCAGGTCAAGACCGGCGGTCATGCCCTTGGTTGTATTCTGACCGGAATATACAACCTTCAGATTGTCAATCTCGTAAGGAATCAGGTTGCCCAGAGCCTTATAGTAAGCCTCGGCCGATAACTTGAACGGACGATTGAAGGCACGGAATGTGAAGTCGGCGCCGCCGATCACCTGGAAACTGCGCTGCGACTTGATGTCCTTGTTCAGCGTAACGATGGTGTTGCCAGCCGCATCAGTCTGCTGCATGCGCATCTCCTTGAAGAACGGACTCTGATAATATAGACCCGTGGCCAGGCGGAAAGCCCAGGCCGGTGCGCGGTCAGGCACAAAACCGATGCTGAGGCGCGGACTTACCAGCAATTCCTTGTTCCAGTTCCAGTAAGAGAAACGCACACCGCCGTTGATGTTGAGATAGCCGGCAGAAGTCTGGTGGCGCCAGGTGTCCTGCACATAAGCGCTCATGCGCACCGAGTTCACCTTTTGGTCAGCACGCAGATTGTACACCACCTTGAGTGCTTCAGGATCCATGGGCAGAGAGTAGCCGGCAGAGTCGCGGAGCTCCCATTCGCTGCTCTTTTCCTGCAGACGCTCGGCATTGATATTCACGCCGTAACCTATAGTATGGCCGGCAATGCCGTTAACGCCGCGTAGTCCGGCACTGAGCACAGTGCCCTTGAAACGGTTGCGCGCATGCTCATGATAGCGTCCCACACCAAGCTCGCCGCCGACGGCACCTCCATTTTCGCCTGATCCACCCGTGCCGGCCTGGTCAAGCCAGTACTCACCGCTGATGTCATAGGCAACCAGCTCGTCAGTGTGGAAGCCGCTGAGCAGCAGCGTGTACTCCGACTTGCGGCTGGGATTGTACGACAAGTGCAGACTGCCGAGGAAAGTGTCGAAACGGTCCTTTTCCTCACCGTCGAAATACACCTTGAACTGCTTGGCGTCCGTGCTCGTTCCGAAGTTTGTCTGGCGGTCGTGAGGAATGAACTTATAGTTGTTCACGGCAATGTTGCCAAGCACGCTCGCTTTCCACTTGTCGCTGAATTTGAACGTCAGATAGCCCTGATAATCAAAGAAGCGCGGATCATAGTCGCCCTTTTCGTCCATGCTACCGAGCAGCGAACGGTTGCTCTTGTAACGGATGCCGTGCAGCTGGCTGAAACGTCCGCTGTTAGAGCCTATGGCAAAATTACCACCCTGCAGGCTGAGCCCCAGTGTGCCCTCAAACGATTCGGGAGTGCGATAAGTGATATCGAGTACTGAAGACATGCGGTCGGCATATTGCGCGGCAAAACCGCCTGTAGAGAAACCGATGGCACCGACCATGTCCGGATTGATCACCGACAGGCCCTCCTGCTGGCCGCTTGTGATAAGCTGCGGACGGTACACCTCCACACCGTTGATATACACGCCATTCTCATCGAACGTGCCGCCGCGCACATTGTAGCCCGTCGACATCTCGTTGCTCTGCGTCACACCGGCCATGGTGCCAAGCATTGACTCGACACTCGCGCCACCCACACTCGGAGCCAGACGCCAGTCGTTACGGTCAAGCTTCTGCATGGTGCCGGTCTGCTTCTGGATGTCTGTAACCTCCACATCCTTAAGCATATAAGCCTTGGGCTCCATTTTGACATTGACCGTCACCTGCCCTTTGGGCGCAATCAGACGGCGCTTGCTGTCCTCGTAGCCTATGCACACATACAACAGCCTGAGCGTGTCTGCGTCGGGGGCACTGAGCCTGTAGTTGCCGTCGAGGTCTGTGACTGCACCTATGGCAGTGCCTGCCACCCTGACGCTCACAAACTCCAGGGGTTCGTTTTCGCCTCCGGTCACCTTGCCGGTGATTGTCACTCCTGCCTGCATGCACAGAGCCGTCACGCCCAGCGATGCAGAAAGTATAATGTATCTGAATATGTTCATTAGAAAGTTACCTTGCGAATTACATACAGCCGCCAAAACACGGCAACTATATAATAACGGCAAGATGCACCCAAAAATTGCCCGCAAACATCCCAAACAGATAGGTAGCCGAATATCTGCGCAATATAGGCTATTTCAGCTGCTTCAGGAAGTCCAGAAGCACCTTGACAGTTCCCACTTCCGTGAGAATGGAACCCAGGTGCCATGGCCGTCGAAGACCGGCTCTAAACTGTGCAGCCTCAATTGTGGCCTCAGCAAGCATTCGGGCCTCCTTCTGGCGCCCCAGTTCCATAAGCAGAGAGACTCGGAGCGCCGAAAGGATAGGGTCGTCCATCGACATCTTGCCTATCGCAGCCTCGGAATACAAGTCATCCGCGTCGGTCTTATTCGAATTATCAGACGCGCCAACACTCAGCGAATCAAGCACATCCAGAGCCTCCTGGTTGCGTCCGAGGTGGTGCAGCATGTGTGCGCGCAGAACCTTGACATTGGTCAGGACCTCTTCCTCCATCTGGCCGCCGTTGCCGTCAAGGGCACCGCTGTCCGACAGCACATCGAGTATGCGCAAAGCTCCTTCCACGCTCCCGGCATCGGCCACAGCTACCGCCCAGCGCGTCCAGCTTGCCGCAGAATCGGGACTCGACTGAGCTCCGTTCCAAAGATTTTTCAGCACCTCGTATGATTCGTCAGGCAGATAGCCCACATAGAGCGATGTGGCATACTCACTGTCGGGGAAACGCCCGGCCAGGTCGCGGATGGCATCGCGGAGCTCGTCGTTGAGAGGTTCGCCCGGTTTGGGAAGCTTTGGCTCATACCGCGAACGGAACACCATTTCGGCGAGACTTTTGTCCTCAGGCTTTCGGCTTGCCATAGCTTCGATCTCGTCAACCGCATTTGCCGCCCCCATGCTGAGAAGAAGCTCGCCGCGAATGCGCATGGCCACAAGCTGTTCCGGCTCAATGGCAAGAGCCATCTCAGCAGCCTGGAGAGCATCGTCCGAACGGCCAAGACGCTGCAGAGCACCGGCATACATTGCCCAGTATTCGGCACGGTAAGGCACATCCTCAACCAGTTCTTCCATCAGCCTGGCGCAACGGGCATTGTCGCCTGTGTCTTCGGCAAGCGTTGCCGCCTCAAAGGTTAGCGTGGCCGGATATTCAGCCAGTTTGCGCAGGCGGTCGATGTTCTTCATCAGCCATTCGGTGTTGCCGCTTTCGTAGCAGAGGTTGGCAAGCTGGATGCACTCCTCGTCGTCGAGCTTTGGCTTGGATTTGAGCAGTTCGCATATCCGCTGAAGCTTTTCCTCCGAAGAGAGATTGGCAGTGCGCAGAGCCACAAGAGTGGAAAGCAGACACTGGTCGCCGGTGAGGGTCCTTCCCACCTCCGACAGCGACGCCTCGGGAAGGACATCGGCATAGAATATGGCACGACGACGGCGCAGAGAGTCGCTGTCGGGATAGTAGCGCGCTCCCTGCATCAAGGCTTCGGCACGGAGCAGGTCCTGGCCCGTGTCACCGGCATAGTCGAAAATGTCGCAGAGCGTATCCTCGTCAAAGAATTCGCGCTGAGTCTCCGGCATGCCGAGCGAGTCCGCAAACCGTTTCAGGAGTTCGTCGCGTTCGCGGAGAAACTGGTCGTCATCTTCCATAGTCTGTTGTTGATGTAAGTGAATAAAGTTTGCAAAAGGCTGGGGTGCAATCACAGTCACACCCCAGCCGAATTATACAGTAGTGGTCTTAGCCCTTTTTCTGCACCTTCTCCCAAGTATCCTTGAGAGCAATGGTGCGGTTGAACACCAGGTGCTCGGGTGTTGAGTCATAGTCGGGGGTGAAGTAGCCCACGCGCTGGAACTGGAATTTGGTGCCCTGCTTGGCGTTCTCGGCCACGAAAGGCTCCACCTTCACACCGTTGAGCACACGGAGCGAGTCGGGGTTGAGCAGCTCGCGGAAGTCGCGTTCAGCCTCGGCAGCGGGATTCTCCACGTTGAACAGACGGTCGTAGAGACGCACCTCGGCATCCACGGCGTGCTTGGCCGATACCCAGTGGAGCGTGCCTTTCACCTTGCGTGCGGCGCCGGGAAGGCCGCTTCGGCTTTCGGGATCGTATGTGCACTGAATCTCTGTGATGTTGCCGTCGGCATCCTTGACCACATCCTCACATTTGATGATGTAAGCGCCCTTAAGACGCACCTCCTGGCCGGGAGCCAAACGGAAGAACTTCTTGGGAGGATTCTCCATGAAGTCGTCGCGCTCAATGTAGATTTCGCGGCTGAAAGGCATCTCGTGAACGCCCGAGCCCTCCTGTTCAGGATTGTTCTCCATGGTCACAGTCTCCACCTGGCCTTCGGGATAGTTGGTGATCACCACCTTCACGGGGTTGAGAACGGCCATGACACGTGTGGCGATACGGTTCAGATCGTCGCGAACGGCATGCTCGAGCAGGCTCACAGAGTTGAGAGCCTCGTACTTGGTATAACCGATGGTGTCGATGAACTTGCGTACAGACTCGGGAGTGTAGCCGCGGCGACGCAGACCGCAGATGGTCGGCATGCGGGGATCGTCCCAACCGGCCACGAGACCTTCCTTGACCAGAGCCAGGAGCTTGCGCTTCGACATCACTGTGTAAGTGAGGTTCAGACGGTTGAACTCAATCTGGCGGGGACGGTAGTCGGGGCCTGCCAGCTCGTCGATGAAGTGGTCATAGAGCGGACGGTGAGGCACAAATTCCAGCGTGCAGATGGAGTGGGTTACGCCCTCGAAATAGTCGCTCTGACCGTGGGCAAAGTCGTACATGGGATACACATTCCATGTGGTGCCCGTACGGTGGTGCGGGGTTTTGATGATGCGGTACATGATGGGGTCGCGGAAATGCATGTTGTCCGAAGCCATATCAATCTTGGCACGGAGCACACGTGCGCCCTCGTCGAACTCGCCGGCGTTCATGCGGTGGAAAAGGTCGAGGTTTTCCTCAACAGAACGGTTGCGGAAGGGGCTCTCCTGACCGGGCTGGGTGGGAGTGCCTTTCTGGGCAGCTATCTGCTCCGAAGTCTGGTCGTCGACATAAGCCTTGCCCTCTTTGATGAGGCGCTCTGCCAGAGCATAAAGCTTGGGGAAATAGTCGCTGGCGTAGTATTCGCGGTCGCCCCAGTCAAAACCGAGCCAGTGGATGTCGTCGCGGATTGCGTCAACATATTCCACATCTTCCTTGACAGGGTTGGTGTCGTCGAAACGCAGATTGCAGGTGCCTCCGAATTTTGCGGCAACACCGAAGTCCATGCAGATAGCCTTTGCGTGGCCGATGTGGAGATAGCCGTTGGGTTCGGGCGGGAAACGAGTGTTGAGCCTTCCGCCGTTCTTGCCGGCCTTAAGGTCGTCATACACCATCTGTTCCACAAAGTTGAGGCCCTTCACTTCAGAGTCCTCGGCGCCATTGGCAGCCTGTTTGTTTTCACACATAACGTTATATAGGTTTTATTATTGATTTTCAAAGCGTTGAATCACTCCACATTGTGAAGCTTGTGGCCCATGCGCTCCTTCTTGGTGTGCATGTAGCGCTGGTTGTACTGGTTGGGGGTCACCTCGATAGGCACATTCTCAACCACCTCGAGGCCATACCCCTCCAGGCCGATGCGCTTCACGGGGTTGTTGGTCATGAGGCGCATCTTGCTGATTCCCAGCAGGTGGAGAATTTGAGCTCCCACACCGTAGTCTCGTTCGTCGGCCCGATGTCCCAGATGCAGATTGGCGTCCACGGTGTCGAGACCCTGCTCCTGAAGTTTGTAAGCACGAATCTTGTCCATCAGGCCGATGCCGCGGCCTTCCTGGCTCAGGTAGAGCACGCATCCGCGGCCTTCCTTCTCAATCATGCGTAAGGCGCTATGCAGCTGCTCGCCGCAGTCGCAACGCTGCGAGCCAAAAATGTCGCCCGTGGCGCATGAAGAGTGAACGCGCACCAGGACAGGATCATCGTTCTCCTGAAGGTCGCCCTTGATTATGGCTATGTGCTCCAGACCATTATCCTTTTGGCGGAAAGGAATGAGACGGAAGTGGCCGTACTCAGTGGGCATGTCCACCTCCTCGCCGCGCTCCACAAGCATATCGTGCTCCAGACGGTATTTGATGAGGTCGCGGATGCTCACCAGGTGCATTCCCCACTCATCTGCTCGCCGGCGCAGCTCGGGAAGACGGGCCATGGAACCGTCGTCGCTCATAATCTCCATGAGCACGCCCACGGGCTGCACCCCGGCAAGACGGCACAGGTCAACGGCAGCCTCAGTGTGGCCGGCACGCTTGAGCACGCCCAGATCCTGGGCATAAAGCGGATTGACATGGCCGGGGCGGCCGAAGGTTTCGGGCACCGATGCAGGGTCGGCAAGGGCGCGGAGAGTGGCGCAGCGGTCATTGACGCTGACACCTGTGGAGCAGCCCTCAAGTTTGTCGACAGTGATGGTAAACGGAGTTCCGAGCACCGAAGTGTTGTCCTCCACCTGGCGCGTGAGACCCAGCTCCCGGCAGCGTGTTATGGGCATCGGGGCACACAGAACGCCACGGGCGTTTTTGAGCATGAAGTTGACCTGTTCGGGAGTGATCTTCTCGGCCGCGATTATAAGATCGCCCTCATTCTCACGGTCCTCGTCGTCAACCACTATCACCATACGGCCGGCAGCGAAGTCGGCAATGGCATCTTCTATCTTATCAAGCTTGATGTCAGTGTTCATTGTTGTCGTTATTCTTAGAGTCTGCCACAGCTGAATCCGTGGCATCTATTGTTTCAGAATTATTATCGTCGGGCGCAGCTTCGGCTTCAACCTTGGCCGGCTCAAGGATGTTCAGAATCTGGCGGCAGGTGGCCAAAACCGACGACACATTGCGACGATTGGGCACCATGGGCAGACGGTTGAGCAGCGAAATGATGCGCTTGTCCGAGGAGTAGCTCAGGTGGTTGACCATGTCGTCAAACTGTTCCTCCTGAGCGTGGGTGCATGTGGATGAGAACCAGCGGCGCAGCACAAAACGGTGGCGCATGCGCTGAGCCCTCTCGTCCATAGAAGTAAGGAATGCCTTCACCTCGGCGGCGAGTTCGGCAGGAACAACCGGCTCCAGCACAATCTCCTTCATCTTCACATAGCGGCGGTCGCTGATGCCAAGCACACGGTGGAAGAAACGCTTATAGGCATCAAAATCGAATACCGACGAATCGCCCACTGCCTTATAGGTGAAGAAAATGCCAAGCGGCAACATCACCATCGAGCTGAGCCATATTCCCTCCCATACGGCCAGTTTGCCGTCTCGGGCGAACTTATAGCCCATATTGTCAAAGATGAAGTAGATCACGAACAGGAACACCGAGATGACAAGCGGCGTGCCTATGCCGCCCTTCTTGATGATGGCACCGAGCGGCGCACCGATAAAGAAAAATATGAGACACGCCAGCGAAAGGGTGAACTTGCGCTGCATTTCGATGTCATGGCGGCGCATCAGCTTCTTATGCTCGGTCAAAGCCAGACTCTTGAACTCGTACTCGGCTCGGCGCTGCTTGATCTTGGCCTGTGCCCCGGTCAGATAGCTCTTGGCCATGCCCGGGTTCGGGGCATTGAAAACAGAGTCTATGTCAATCTTCTGCTTCGGGTGCACTGCCCTCTGCGGCTCCTTGACCATCTGGCCGCCGCGGAACACATTCTGATAATAAGGCACGCCCACAAGCGGCGTTTCCTTCATCTCTTCGCCATATTCACGGCCGATGCTGTCAACCTGCTCCTGGAGCGAGTCTATGGCCTCGCTGAGCTGGCTGATGTTCATGCCCACATATTGCGAACGGATACCTTGCTCGTCGATGCGGTTGAAATTGGCATCAAAGGCTATGAAAACCTTTTTCTCATTGAAACTCTCGCGACGGAAAGGCATGTAGCCTCGGGTCTGCACACCCGTCGAGCTGTTGAAGTTCTCGAAGAGCTCACCCTTGAACAGATGCAGGAACAGGTGCGACTTGTCCTCGGTGAAGGCAATCTTGCCCGAGTCGGCCAGGATGATACGTGCGTTGTCCATGCCGCGACCGGCATCGTAGATGATCATGCCGTGGAGCACGCCCGTCTGCTGGTTCTTGCGATCCACATATAGGTTCATGCCCGGCACCTGGTCGTAGAAGCTGCGCTCGGGAATCTCCACTTCCGGGCTTTTCTGCTTCATGGAGAAGATGAGCGTGTACATCTTGGTCTGCGCCACCGGCAGCACATCGTTCTGGAAGAAAAACGCGCCAATGGCAATCATCACCATCAGGATTATGAGCGGAGCCATGATGCGGTACAGCGAAATGCCGGCACTCTTGATGGCCGTCAGCTCAAACTTCTCGCCGAGGTTGCCGAACGTCATCAGCGACGCCAGCAGGATGGCAAGGGGTAGGGCGGTAGGCACCATGGTAAGTGCCGCATACCAGAACAGCTCGGCTATAACCCTAAAACTCAAACCCTTGCCCACCAAATCCTCGATGAAACGCCACAAAAACTGCATCATCACAATGAACATGCAGATACAGAACGTCATTGCCAGCACCGGCAGAAACCGTTGCAGCAAGAACGTGTCAAGACGTTTCAGCTTGAATTGGCTTAACTTCAGCATATTTGATTTTCAATCAAAGCGAGGCGGCAGGTATGCGCCTTTAAAGATGCAAAGTTAGCATTTTTTTTGGAAATTACGCCATACAATCGCAGTCGGGACCACCATGCGAATCCGCTGCAGCGATCATTCGCGATAGTAGACCCTCTTGACACGCGGCGAAATGCGGGCCAGCACCTCGTAGGGGATGGTGCCGAGGGTGTCGGAGAGTCGCTCGATGGGCATATTTGGGCCGAACACTTCCACTTCGGCATTGTATGCGTCCGGGCAGTCGGTAACGTCGACCATGCACAGGTCCATGCAAATGTTGCCGACCGTGGGACATTCTTTGCCATTGATCAGGAAGCAGGCGTGGCCATTGCCGAGACGGCGGTCGATGCCGTCGGCATATCCGATTGGCACAGTGCCGATAACCGAAGGACGGTCCAGGTGGCCCTTGCAACCATAGCCCACACTCGTGCCGGCTGGATAGCTGCGCACAGCAATCACACGCGAACGCAGACGCGCCACGGTGTTGAGATTGCGCCGGTCAGCCTCGTCAAGGGGCGAGATGCCGTACAAACCGATGCCCACGCGCGCCAGCTCGTACACATGGCTGCGTCCGTAGCGGGTTATGCCGGCAGTGTTGAGCACATGGCGTTTGACCGGGTATCCCAGAAGCGAAGACAGTAGAGAACTCATGCGCTCGAAGAGTGCAAGCTGACCCTCGGTGTAGTCGTCAAGGTCGAGGCAGTCAGCAGTGGCAAGATGGCTGAACGTGGTGGCTACACGAACACGCGGATGGTGTTTCAATATCTCAACGAAAGCCGGAATTTCGCTCTCGGACAGGCCGACACGGTGCATGCCGGTGTCAAGCTTGACATGCACATTGATGGTGTCAACGCCCTCAGCGGTAGCCGCATCTTCCAGCTGAGCGATCAGCGGCTCGTTGGCGTCGATGAGCGTGGGCTGGAGATTGTGGGCGAAAATGGCACGGAGGTTCTCGCACCACGGGTCGAGCACAATCACGGGCACTGTTACGCCGCCAAGACGAAGCTCAACGCCCTCATCCACAACAGCCACGGCAATCATGTCGGCGCCGGCATCCTGCAGCGTGCGGGCCACCTCGAGCGAACCGCAGCCGTAAGCCGAAGCCTTAACCATGCCCACAAGACCCGTTTCAGACGGCACGAGTGAACGGTAGTGGCGAAGGTTGGCGGCTATGCTGTCAAGGTTTATTTCAAGCTGGGTTACATTGCGGCGGCTGCCAAGCTGGGCATAAGCCTGATGGAAATCAGACTTGGGTGCGCCATTGAAGTATACGGCTGAATTATAGTGATTTAGCATCGATACGAGGTCCATGAGCCGGCCTAAACCGTCTGCGCAGCCTACGGCCTTAACCGGACACGAGGAAAGTTTAGCCTGATGCGAAATAACCGGACCGGCGGCAATGAGCCGCTTTACTCCGAACTCCATAAGCGTGTGCCACAGAGCGTCGTAATATTCTTCTTCCCCGCCCTCTACACAAAGCAAATCGCCAAGCACGGCCACTATGTGCATGTCCGAAGAAATGCGACGACGGATATCATCAAGGGCTGTGCGCACCGCGCTCAAATCGTTGGTGAAATAGTCAAACGCTATCACAGAGCCATCAGCAGTCTCGGTGATGTCAAGACGCGACGACACAGGCATGAGCGTCTCCAGACGCACTTCAGCCTCAGCCGTAAGTAGCTTGAGCTCAGCGGCAACGGCAAGGCATAGTTCGCGGAGGGTGGGGCACACCACCAGCCTTTTGCCGGGATACATATCAGCAAAAATCTCTTCAAAAACGGGGCACGGTAGCGAAAAAACAGCCGACACGTCGCTGAAAAGCTGGCACTTCTCGGAGCATTTCTCTCGCTCGGAGGCAAAGCCGCGGCTGTGTTCATCCGTGAGGCCTGTGAAGATGCCGAGTGTTGGGTTGAGAATGTCCCTGAGGCTTTCCATCTCGCCGCAATGCGAGATTCCGGCCTCAAAGACACCGAGCCTCGAAGGAAGCACGGTGTCAAACTCCCACATGGCAAGAGGTACGCCTATCTGCGAGTTCCAGCTGCGCGGACTCACTGCCATCGGAACCTCGGGGACGAGCATGGAGTTGAGCATCTCCTTGACAACTGTCTTGCCCCGACTGCCGGTTATCGCTATCACCGGCACTTCAGAATGCATGGAGCGGATACTGCGCCCCACGGCCTGCAGAGCCTCCAAAGTGCGCTCGGTGAGTATCCAGAGTGCGTCGGGAAAAAGGGTGGGGACACGGTCGGGCGACGCAACAAACACGCGCACGCCGCGGTTGTAAAGCGATTCAATATAATTATGGCCGTCGCCAGTGTCTGTGCGGAGTGCGAAGAACACGGTGTCGGCCGGTGATGACAGCGAACGGCTGTCGGTGAGTGCGATTGATACTGTGCTGTCAAGAAGCAGGTGATTTCCTGCGACTTTGGCGTCAGAAATGGCGTCGACAATCTGTTTAACCTTAAGTTTCATAGAATCGGACGATGATTGGATCGAAGGGCACAACGGCGCGACTCCAAAGCACGTGCCATTACATCCTTAGTGAAATATGTATCAGTGAAAAGACTGTAAATGTAATCTACTGCAACCGCCGACGGATGCTTCATGTCAGCGTCATAAAAGCGGTAATCGCGCAAGTCGTCGAGCACAGCCTCGTAGGCCGGAAAATACTCGGCGCCGAGAGCGTCTATGGACAGCTGGAGTGTGGCTTTGCTCAGCTGGTTGCCGTGAAGACCGTCTGCCAGATGCCTTATTGGGCTTACTGTGAAAATGGTGCGACAATCCGACAGTAGAGGCAGCCACATTTCCACAATTTCGTCCACTGAAAGCCGGCGACGGGAGAACAGACGCGAGTCAAGTTTGTGGCAGTTGCCCACTATCTTACCCGTGGGAACATACTCGAACACCCAAGCCGTGCCGAATGTAATGATTAACACATCCGTTTCAACCAGACGGCGCGCGAATGCTTCAAAATCAGAATTGAGCTGGGACAGCAGGGCATCGGCATCAGCCGACTGCCTGCGCGACTCCAGCTCCAGGCAGTGCCACACGCCACAGTGCTCGCACAAATCGGCCATTGTGTAAGGCCGACCGGCAAGCGCTCTGGAAACAACGGCTGCTATAGAAGCCGGATTGAACAGAATTCCCATCGAATTGATAGCCACATCAAAACCATCAGTGGCCAGACGCGAACCTACATTGTCAGTGAAACAGGAGCCAAGCATGGTGATGCGGTCTTTCCTGCCGATCTGTGCAACACCCCTTACAGGCTCAAGGACAGTTCTGAATGTAGGTTTTGAATCCATGGGTAGAGACTAAAATCAGTACATTCTATAATCTATGGAGAGCACCTGGAACTCCGTACGTCGGTTTATCTGGTCGGCCACCTCCTGGTTCTCAGGCGATAGGGTGGATATGAACTCCTCCGTAAGCGTCTGACCTTCCTGGAACTGCGGATAAAGACGCGCAAGCTTTTTGGTGATGGTCTTCGGGCGAGACTTGCCATAGCCCTGCGACTGCAGACGGTCAGCTGCTATTCCTACCGACTCCAGATAGTCAGTAACCGACTTGGCGCGGCGGCTTGACAGACCTATGTTGTACTGCTCCGAGCCCTTGCGGTCAGTGTGCGACGCCATCTCGATGGTGACATTGGGATTGTCGCGGAGCACCTGGGCCAGTTCGTCGAGGGCTTTCTTGCTTTCGGGTCGGAGCGAGGCGCGGTCAAAGTCGTAGAAGATGTTGTCAACCACCACAGGCTTGGTGATTGACGCCAAGATGAAGTCCACATTGTACTCTGCATCCTCCTCGGCAGTGTCGCTGGTGAACTCCTGCTTTGCATTCAGATAGCCCTTGGCGCCGGCAAGCATCACATAGCTGATTCCACGCTGAAGAGGGAACGAGAACGATCCGTCATCGCGGGCCATGGTCTTCTGGTTGCTGCCGTCATTGCCGATGATGCGGATAACGGCATTGGGAACCGGCTCTTCATCGCGGTCAAGCACCCATCCGGATATATTCACCTTGATGTCAGGGAGTTCGAAAGAGAACAAATGGTCATAGCCACGGGCGTCGCCACGGTTGGAGCTGAAATAACCTGTCTCGCCAGGGCCGAAAGTTATACCGAAATCGTCTGCCGACGAGTTCATCGGCTGGCCCATGTTCACCACCGACCAGCCGCCGGAGGGCGTGAGCTCTGCGCGGAAAATGTCCAGCCCGCCAAAGCCAGGATGGCCGTTTGAGGCAAAATAGAGCACAGAATCCTCGCGCACATAGGGGAACATTTCGTCGCCCGGAGTATTAATCCATTCGCCTAAGTTCTCGAGCGAACCGCCTCGCTCCTTCAGGTTTATGCGCCATATGTCCTTGCCGCCTGAGCCGCCGGGCATGTCGCTGGTGAAATACAGCCAGTTGCCATCGGGCGACACGGCAGGATGGCCGTAACTCGACAGCGTGTCGGCCGTAATCTCAAATTTGACAGGAGCCGACCACGATGCGTCGTTGCGCGACGAAGTGTATATCTCCACACCGGTGTTTGCATTCACCTCGCGGCGCGCCTTAGTCAGATACATAGTCTGTCCATCAGGAGTGAAAGACACTATGCCCTCATCAAAATCGGAGTTGAGCTCGCCTTCAACCGGCTCCGGGCGCTGCCATGCGCCGCGCTCGTTCTTTGCCGCAACCCATACGTCGCCGTTCTTCATTCCCGTGATCTCGCTTTTCTTGGTGCCGCGCGATTTCTCGTTGGTAGATGTGAAATACAGACGGTCGTAACTCTTGTCCAGGAACATCGGGGCATAGTCAGAGCGGCGCGAATTGAAGAGCTTGGCGTTTTTCACCACATAGCGATTCTTCTCGCGCTTCAGAGCTGTCTGCGAGCCCGAGATTCCGGCTTCGGCACGAGCATCGCCGGGTTTCACCTCAAGGAACTTGTTATAAGCCTCAATGGCCTGCGGATACTTGGCTGACGCCTGGAGCATGCGGCCCAGGTTCAGATAGATTGTGGAGTCCTCATATCCGTAGCGCAGAGCGTTCTGGTAGGCAGCCGAAGCCTGTGGTGCCTGGCCGAGTTTCTGATGGCACTGTGCCATTTTGAATGCCACTTCGCCACGCAGGGGGCGTTCCTCACGCTTTGTCAGCTTGTTGTACACCTTTCGATAGGTTTTAGAAGCATCAAAGTATTCGCCGCGAGCCATCTGCTCATCGGCAGTCTTCAGCTTGGGAGCGCCACAGGCCGCCAGCAATGACGCCGAAAGCGCCACCGCCATGATTCTGATATATGGTTTGTACAGCTTATTCATTGCAATCAACTTGAAAATGTGCCTGAAATCATCAGTGCACAATAATATATTATCAACGAATATAGAGGCCTGAATATTGCGCCGGAGTGATGGATATCCGCATGCTACCTGCTCTAAAACAATGTAAGCCCGGCCTGATGACCGAGCTTACTTGCAGTAGCGGGACCGAGAATTGAACTCGGGACCTCCGGGTTATGAATCCGACGCTCTAACCAACTGAGCTATCCCGCCGTTTTGCGAGTGCAAAGTTATGGATAATTATTGAGACCGCCAAATTTTTTTGAATTAAAAAATCGGCGAAAGGAAGCCGAAAAACCCGACTCTTCAGATAATCAATCGATTGCAAAAATCAACCTTTATAATGAATGGTGGTTTCCCCCAGGCCGAATTATATTGTCATGGCAACATACCGTTGTCATACGCCCACTTCTGCGTGGGTTTAAGGAAACTGTCCTCAACAGGAAGACCGAGCGAATATCGGCGACGCGGACGAGGGGATACCTGACACTAAGGCATGCTGAGAGCATCAGCAGTACCATGGAAAGATAAAGTCATCGAGCTGTAAAGGCGTGTAATAAAACATCAGGAAGAACGCAAATGCCACACCGGCCAAAACCAGCGTAAGCGCCAGTCTTGACACTGCAAAATCAGACCTGGATAACGAAACCTGCATGGTTGTCAGGCTGGATTTAATGCAGCATAGCCGATGGTGAAATGACGGCGTTCAAAATCGGACGGACGTACCACATTGCCGTTCCATACCACCACATCCACATCAAGAGGCACCACACCGGTTCCTTTCATCTCCGGCGTGCGCCCCGCACGGACTTCCATATTCTTCGTTAGGGCCACAAAATCATCCAGTGACAACGACGTGGTTACTTGCGCCACCATATTTGTGTAGTCTTCGCCACAGCCGTTATAGGAAGGCGTGGTATAATGCCTTGAAGCTACCACGTCGGTTACTCCCTCAGTGTTCTTGAATGTCCACAGAGCCTCCAGTACATGTAGCACTGCGCCCTCGGTGTTGCTGCCTATGCTGACAATTGACACATTGGAGGATAATTCTGACATAAGACCGATTATTTCTGACAGCGGAGTGTGAGAAGTGTTATTTCAGGCGTGGCGCCGATTCGGGCCGGCATGCCCACAGTGCCCGCTCCGATATTGACATACATGCGCTGCGAGAGCGAATCGGTGTACATGCCGCCCCAATGCTTGTAGCGGAAAACACACGGCGACCAACCGAACAACTCAGCCTGCATGGCATGCGTGTGGCCCGAAAGCGTCAATGACACATTCATGTTGTCCTTATTCTGAATGTCAAGGTCATAATGTGCGGGGTTGTGCGACAGCAGAACCTTGAAGCGCGAATCTCCCGGTGTGGCATAGGCCTTGGCCAAGTCACCGTAGGAATGGAACGGAGGATCGCCAACATTTTCCACACCGATAACCATCAGCGTGTCGCGGCCACGGGCTATGGGCACACACTCATTGTTTAGCAGGCGCCAGCCCATGCGTTTCTGCAGCTCGACCATATTGCGCACGTCTGCTTCCTTGGCTTCCGGCGAGTCCCAGTCGGCATAGTCGCCATAGTCATGGTTGCCGAGTACTGAATATACGCCATACTTGGCGCTGATTTTAGAGAGAGCATAGATGAAAGGCTCCGCCTCAGCCGATTTTCGATTCACCAAATCGCCCGTAAAGACAACCATGTCAGGGTTCAGAGCATTGATTTCGCCCACAAGATTGCATACGAACGATGTGTCGGAGCCGAAAGTGCCGAGATGCAAGTCTGAAATCTGCGCTATCTTGAAACCGTCAAATGCCTGCGGAATATCCTTGCCGACAACATCAACCTGACGGACGTCAAGATTGTAGCGGTTGAACAGCGCGCCCCACCACATCAAGGCAAACAGTCCAAATCCTGACACGGCGCCCAACACCGACATCCAGTGCCATCGCTGCCGTCGGAATATGGCCGGAATGCGCGACAGCACATCAAAGACCACAAAAACATATTTTGCGAAATAGATGCTCAGATAAGTGAACACCATCCACATCATGGACTGAAGGAGGCCATTGCTGCCTGAACGAACCGGAAATGTTACTATGCACACGAACAGCGCCACAAGCAAGGCCGAGAAAACGAGATGGATTTTCGACCAGATGATGCGACGAAAATAAGAATGCAGCGCAACGTAGATATAGCCGTCAACCAGAATGTTGACCAGCAGCATGATGAAGAGAGGAACGTACTGCAGTCTCATAAGGTGTTAATATTTAACCTCCTATCCCTGCGTAGCGAGGTAGTTGCGAACGGGGTTGGCATACATTGAGAGCAGTGTCTCATACATGAACACCTGCTCATCGTTGGTAATGTCGGGCACATTGACCTTCTGCAGCTGACCGTGCACGTACTCCTTGAAACGGTCAAGGTCGTCGGCAGTGTACTGTCCGGCAAAGCGGTCGGAACGCTCCAGTATGTCATAGGCGATCAGGTTACCGGGGAACAGACGGTAACCGGCATGGATGGTGCGGTCAATCACGCGGCATGCCGCGCGGGTCATGGTGCCGCGTTCGCCGTCGTCGGCGATGCCTGCGAGTTCTTGGTTGACACACTTTCCGAAGTGGAAGTGGACACGGCCCTTGCGGCCCAGCAGACCCGTCTCCATGGAAAGGAGGTCGTCATGCTGACACTTTTTGAAATCAGGATTTCGGCGGCGAAGCAGATACTCCTTGACCTTGAGATAGTCGTTGGGGTCGTACTCATAGGAGATGGACACCGGAAGCAGGTTCACCTCAAGCAGACGCTGCTTCACATCGCCTTCGCCGGCTATGGCAAGCATCTTGATGAGCGACTCCTGCGTCAGGTCGTTGGAGTCCTTGGCCCGGCCCTCGCGCTGAGCTATCCACACACTCTCGCCGAGCTGCCGGATGGTATAGTGGATGTAAGCCGACAGCTTGCGGGCGGCATTGAGTGCCTCGAGGCGCTTCACGTCGCGCTTCACGATGAAACTCCGGTTGAGCTTCACGAGATCCGTAATCCACTCATATATAAGCAGATTATTACCAATGGCCACCTGAGTCAGGGGAAGCCTGGCGCGGATGAGACAGAGGTTCAGGAACGAAGCGTCAAGCACTATGTCGCGATGGTTGGAGATAAACGTGTACTTTCCGTCGGGAGTCACGTTCTCGATGCCGTCGTAGGAAATTCCGTCGGTTGTCAGACTTTCAAGGTTGACAAGAAAGTCTCCCATAATCTTCTCCTGGAACTCACGCTGGGATTTTACACCGAGGAGGTTCTGGCGGAACTTATCAAAATCCACACCCGGCATTACATAGCGGACAGCGTGTTCAAACCCCGGTTCGCGTGTGAGTGCGAGGAGACGGTCATGGAACTGAGAGTCGTCGTACGGAGCGATATCGGCAAAGTCAGACTTTGAGAATGTGTTGTTTATGTTATTGTCAGAGTTGCTCATGATAAGAATGCTATGCAAACGGCAAAGCCCTGGAGCAGTGTCGCCAAGCCGTGCCGCAAGCGGGAAGAGGGTTAGTAAGACAGCCCAAAATTAATACATTTTCCGCATAAAAGCAAATATAGAACAATCCGGGAGTGCCACAAGTTGAATAATTATAGTAACTTTGTGCCTCGAAAATCCACAGGTACAAACCAATTCAAGATTACAATGAACAACTATCTGAGGCTCGGTGCCCTTGCGCTGGGCACATTCGCACTCGGCATGGCCGAATTTTCAATGATGGGAATTTTGAGCGAAGCCTCTAATGCAATGGACATCAGCATCTCACGCGGCGGCGACTTTATATCGTTCTACTCTCTGGGCGTGGCCGTTGGCGCCCCCATGCTGCTTTTTCTGCGCAACTATCGCCTGGCGCGGGTGCTCTCGTGGTTGTGCGTTATGATACTGATTGGCAACGCGCTGTCGGCCGCGGCACAAAGCTACGGCATGCTCGTGGCCGCCCGATTCATCTCCGGCTTGCCCCATGGTGCCTATTTCGGCACCGCGGCAATAGTGGCGGCACGCATCGTGCCGCCGGGCAAAGGCGCTGAAGCCGTTGCCATAATGGTGGCCGGCATGTCGGTGGCCACGGTGGCAGGCGTGCCCTTGTCAACTCTGATGAGCGAGCTGGTGAGCTGGCGACTGACATTCGTGATATCGGCCGCCGTCGCCGCCTTGGGAGCCGTTTGCATCAGGCTGTGCGTGCCCCGAGTGCAACTTGCGCCTGTCAAAAACATCAGCGGGCAGTTCGCATTTCTCAGACATGCGGCGCCATGGATGATATTTGCCGCCACATTCCTGGGGCAGGGCAGCATTTATTGCTGGTACAGCTATGTGGAGCCGTGCATGAGGCAGATAGCAGGTTTCACCCCCGGACAGATGACATGGGTGATGATGGTTGCCGGCATGGGTTTCGTGGTCGGCGGCCTGGCGAGCGGACGCCTTTCTGACCGCTTCAGTCCCTCTAAAGTCACTTGCCTGGTTGCGGCCTTCTCCATAGTCCTGTTGCCGTCCATCTACCTCTTTGCCGCTGACAAGGCCGTGTCGGTTGTGCTGATGTTCCTTGCCACTGCCTGCCTGTTTGGCATAGGCGGACCTCTGCAGTATCTTATCATTAAGTTCGCCAAAGGTGGCGAGATGCTCGGCGGCGCCGGCATTCAGGTGGCCTTCAACACATCCAACGCCTGCTCTGCGGCCATCGGCGGTGCCGTAATCCATGCCGGATACAGCCTGGCGGCGCCGGCGCTGGTGGGCATTCCTCTGGCTGTTGCCGCAACTGTGGTGCTCTGGGTGTTCCATCACAAATATCGTGACCAGGAACGGGCCTGATCGGTTTCAAGCAAAAAGCAGCGGTGCGCGAGTCCCCTTTCAGACCCGCGCACCGCTGTTATTATTAGGTGTGTATAGTCTTGTTTACTTTGCAATCTCCACCTCGCGGCCCATCTGGACAACGCCGGTGAGGTTGAGGTCCTTGTCGAACATCATGATGTCGGCATCCTTGCCGTGCTCCAGCGAACCCTTGCGGTCATATACGCCCATGATTCGCGAAGGAGTCTCCGACACCATGCGGGCCACGTCCTCCAGGGGGATACCGGCCTTCTGCACGGCGGTGCGCACCAGACGGTCCATTGTGGCGATGGAGCCTGCGATGGCCGAGCGGTCAGCGAGTTTGCACACACCGTCCTCGATGATGACACGGGGGTCGAAAGCCACCTTGGAGTCGGAAGCGGCGCAAGCCAGGGCGTCGGTGATGAGGGCTGTGCGCTCCACGCCCTTCTGCTTGTGGATGAGCTTCAGGATTGTGGGGGGCACATGGATGCCGTCGGCAATCATCTCCACGGTGATGCCGTCGTTGAGGTATACTTCCTCAATCACGCCGGCATGCTTGTATACGCCTTCCTTGTGGTTGCCGGTCATGGCGTTGTAGAAGTGAGTGGCGTGGTTGAAACCGTGCTTGTAACCCTCCTCAACCTCGTCGGGAGTGGCGGCAGTGTGGCCCAGCGAGACTACTACACCTTTGGAGCGGAGATAGTCGCCGAACTCGGCGGTGCCGGGCAGCTCGGGAGCGGCGTCCCAGCGACGGAGCGAATGTGAGTTCTCCACCAGGGGTTTGTACTCCTCGGGGGTGGGCACCTTGATGTTCTCGGGAAGCTGGCCGCCGGCCATCTTGGGATTGAAATACGGGCCTTCGAGGTGCAGGCCGAGCACGCCACTCATGGGGTCTTCCACGAGTTTGTCGCAGGTGGCGAGAGCCTCCTGAATCATGGGTACGGTTGAAGACGACAGGGTGGGGAAGATGGATGTGGTGCCGTGTTTGCGGTGTGCCTCCACTGCGGCAACGAATGCCTCCTCGGTGCACTCCATGAAGTCGCGGCCGCCTCCTCCATGAACATGGATGTCAACACCGCCGGGCAGCACATAGTCGCCCTTGGCGTCAATCACCTTTTCCACACCGTCAGCCACCTTCGAGTGGTTGAGCACAGCTTTGATGCGCGTTCCGTCAATGAGTACGCTGCCGTTTTCCACCCATCCGTGGGGAGTGAAAACCTTGCCGTTGATGATTTGGGTAAGCATGGTAAAAATAAACAGGTTTTTAAGAGGTTTGTATATTATTTGTACGTTGTATTCTGAACGTCAACGAATTGTCATTTGGCGTAGAGCACCGCGGTTCCGAGCGCGGGGAGTCTGCCCTGGATGGCGCCCTTCTTCACGGTGAACACGGCGCCGGATACAGCATCGGTGTAAGAGCCGTCGGGGAGCTGCGACTCAAGCTTCACCTTGGCAGCCTTTCCCGAGAAGTTGACCAGCACTGCGCCCTTGTCGCCGCGCGAAACCAGCACCACGTCGCCCTTGTCGGCAATGGCCACCTTTTCGGGCTGGCCGGCCATGGCAGTGCGGAACTTGTTGACGGCCACAACCTGCGGGTTGCGGAACTCATCGTTGCCTATTTCGCCGATGCGGTTGTTGCCCCAGTAGTTCTGGCGGGTGGAGCCTGCAGGGCGGCTGAAGAACAGCGGGTGCGAGCCGCCGCCACGCGATGCCAGGAACACCCAGGCGGCGCGGATCTGCTCGTCGGAGAGGCCGGCCGACTCGTGTGCGTTGCAGTATGTGTCGTGGCTCTCCACCCAGGTTACGAGGTTGGCGGGATTCACCGGATGGCGCCAGTCGAGCAGGTCAACCGACTTGGCATCGGCGTTCTGCAGAGCCTCGCGCAGGGCGTGGCCGTAGTTCGAGGCCGTCTGGTCCATATATTCGGCGTACTCCATCTCCTTGACGTTCTTGTCCTGGAGCACCTCGCCGTAGATGAAGAGCGAGTCGGGCATGAGCAGCGTCAGACCCTTCACGCCCTCGCGGCCGGTGGCAATGTCCCAGAAGTTGTTCTTCTTCGATTTGGCATCCAGGGGATCGGAGGGCAGGCCGATGTGTTTGGCTGTGTCGTAGCGGAAGCCGCGTGCGCCCAGATTGATCAAGTCGTTGACATACTGCAGGTAGTAGTGCTGGAAGTCGGGGTTCTCGGTGTTTACGTCGGGGAGGTCGCCCATCTGACCGGTGGTGCACTGGAAGCGGTCGTTATAGTCGCGGATCTCGTTGAAACCGTTTGCGTGGTAAAGGTTCTCATGGCCGCCCACGGCATTGTCGAGCGCGGGGAGAACGGCCTTGTGGTCAATGGCGGTATGGTTGGGGAGAACATCCACAATCACCTTTACGCCATATTTATACGCGCTGTCGCACATGGCCTTGTACTGGTCGCGCGAGCCGAGCATGTAGTTGCCGATGGTCCAGTCGGTGGGTTGGTAATAGTAGTACCACTTGCCGCGCACTGAGTCGCCGGGTTCGCTGAAGAGGGCCATGCCGCCGTCCTCGCCCACATAGCAGGCCTGGGCAGGGGAAGTCTGCACATACTGGTAACCGGCGTCGGCAATCTCGTGCATGTGCTTGGCTATGTTGTTGAAGCTCCACGACCAGGCATGGAGGATGGGGCCCTCGCCGTTGCGGTCGGGTGCGTTGACACCGGAGGGGGCGGCTGCGGCCATAGCGGGAGAAGCGATGGCGGCGCAGGTTAAAAGATTCACGAAAATGTTGGACATAAATATGGAATGTTGGTTTAGATAAAAACTATGGTGAATAGTTCGGTATGTTTTAAGTATGTGTTCTAAATGGTTGATGCAATTTAAATCATGGCATGGCTCCGGCGTTCAGCCCCGGCCATATTCATTACAAAGTTAGCCATTTTTGGCGACATTTGCAAATCGCCACACACAAAAGAAATCCGCCGGCAGCCACTTGGGCCGCTGGCGGATTGTAACAAAGCGCAATGGCTTTTCACGGGCACGGCTAACTGTGTCCACCGCCGCCCGATTTCGAGCTTATGATGCCCGCTATCCAGAGCAGCAGCACAGCGCCGACCACCGAGGTGATGAGCGAGCCGATAATGCTTGATGTGTGGAATCCGAGCAGCCCGAAAAGGAAGCCGCCCAGCAGACCGCCGACAACGCCGATGACAAGGTTCATAACCCAGCCAAAGCCGCCGCCGCGCATGATCTTGCCGGCAATGAATCCGGCCAAAAGACCTATGATAACGAACCAGATGAAACTCATAGTGTGTAAATTTTAATGGTTAAATAATGATGTCGATGTGTTGAGGGCGGCCATGACGGCGTCCACAGAATAGGAACACGGCAGGCAAGCATAAGGTTCAAGAGGGCGTGGAGATAGAGTTCGCATCGGAATCACTGATTGTTAGGTTTTTACCGGATTATTTACAATAATTTGGTAAAAAATCAGGACGAAAATTTGGAGAAAAACGATGAATGGAGTAATTTTGTGCTTTAATCCGATAGGTGACAGCCCGAGGATGGCGATGACAGACACTTTGCTGTCAGGCCGTCGAGGGTGAACACACAAAAAGAAACAATGGTTTTTAGAATCACATTGCCGCCAACGCGCCACGATGGAATGAGGCATTTGGAATCGCCAGCGAGACCAGATGCGAGAATCCGCCGCCGCGCGTTTCTCCGTTTCAGGGGCCTTGACCGGTTCCCTGATAACGAACGACGGCTTTAGGCGCCCCAACACAATCCGGCGCGGTGATACCACAAAGGACCGCGGCGGACATGGACAGCGCCACCCGCCAAAGCAACAGAACGGGAAGAATGTGACACACACTAAAAGCCTGATCGGGGGACAAAGCCCCCCAGAGTGAACTTACAGACAACTTCACCAACCAAACAAACATATAGATGTCACATTTACGCTTTAAAGTAGTAGAGGAAGCCAGCAACCGCAAGCCGGTCAAGGTAGAGATTCCCGACAAACGCCCCGATGCCTATTACGGAGAGAAGGTGTTCAACCGCAAGAAAATGTACGAATATCTTCCCCGTGAAACTTTCGACAGCCTGATAGCCGCCATCGAGAACAAGCAGCCCATCAGCCGCGAGATTGCCGACAGCGTGGCCGAAGGAATGAAACGCTGGGCCATCGACAACGGCGCCCGACACTACACGCACTGGTTCCACCCCCTCACCGACGGCACCGCCGAGAAGCACGACGCTTTCATCGAGCACGACGGCCGCGGCGGAATTGTAGAAACCTTCAGCGGCAAGCTGCTCGTGCAGCAGGAGCCCGACGCCTCCAGCTTCCCCAACGGCGGCATCCGCAACACCTTCGAGGCCCGCGGATACTCGGCCTGGGACATTTCGTCGCCGGCTTTCATCCTGGGCGAAACCCTTTGCATTCCCACCATCTTCATCTCCTACACCGGCGAGAGCCTCGACTACAAGACCCCGCTGCTACGCGCCCTCAACGCCGTCGACAAAGCCGGCACCGCCGTAGCACAGCTCTTCGACGAGAATGTGAAACACGTGACATCCTACCTCGGCTGGGAGCAGGAATACTTCCTGGTCGACGAGGCTCTGTACAACTCGCGTCCTGACCTGGTGATGACCGGACGCACACTCCTGGGCCACGAGAGTGCCAAAAACCAGCAGCTCGAGGATCACTACTTCGGCGCCATCCCCGAGCGCGTCGAGGCCTTCATGCTCGACCTTGAGATTGAGTGCCACCGTCTGGGCATACCCTGCAAGACCCGCCACAACGAGGTGGCTCCCAACCAGTTCGAGCTGGCTCCCATCTTCGAGGAAACCAACCTTGCCAACGACCACAACCTGCTGCTCATGTCGCTGATGCCCGAAGTGGCATCGCGCCACCACTTCCGCGTGCTCCTGCACGAGAAACCCTTCGCGGGTATCAACGGCTCAGGCAAGCACAACAACTGGAGCCTCGGCACCGACACCGGCGTGATGCTCTTCTCGCCCGGCAAGACCGAGAAGCAGAACCTGCAGTTCATCACCTTCATCAGCATAGTGATGAGCGCCGTCTACAAGCACAACGGACTGCTCAAAGCCTCGATCATGTCCGCCACCAACGCACATCGTCTCGGCGCCAACGAGGCACCCCCAGCCATCATCTCCATCTTCACCGGCAGCTACCTTGCCGAAGTACTGAAGCACCTGGCCGAGACCACCGATGACCAACTCAACGACCTGGCCCACAAGGAAGGCATGAGCGTTGGCGTAGCCCAGATTCCGGAGATCATGCTAGACAACACCGACCGCAACCGCACCTCGCCCTTCGCCTTCACCGGCAACCGCTTCGAGTTCCGCGCCGTTGGCTCCAGCGCCAACTGCGCATCGGCCCTGATAGCCCTCAACTCGGCCGTGGCTCATGAGCTCACCCTCTTCCGCAAGGCCGTGGACAAGAACATGGCCGACGGCATGGACAAGCGCAAGGCCATCGTCACCGAGGTGCGCAACCTCATCAAAGCCAGCGAAGCCATCCACTTCGACGGCAACGGCTACAGCGACGAATGGAAGGAAGAAGCCAAGCGCCGCGGCCTCGACTGCGAGACTTCCGCACCCCTCATCTTCGACGCATACCTGAGCGAGAGCAGCAAAGAGATGTTCCGCGAGACCGGCGTGCTCAGCGAGGTTGAGCTCGAGGCCCGCAACGAAGTGAAGTGGGAAATGTACACCAAGAAAATCCAGATCGAGGCACGCGTGCTTGGCGACCTGGCCCTTAACCATGTGCTGCCCGTGGCCAAGCGCTACCAGAGCGCCCTCGTCGATAACCTGGTGAAGCTCAAGAGCCTGTTCCCCCCTGAAAAGGGCGCGCGTCTGGCCTCGACCGACATGGACACCATCGAGAAGATTTCGGAGCACACTTCGGTAATCATCCGCGAGACAGAGGCAATGGTGGAGGCACGAAAGGCCGCCAACCGCATTGCCGACGAGCGCGAGAAGGCCATCCGCTACCACGACACCGTGGTGCCCCGCATGGAGACCATCCGCTACCACATCGACAAGCTGGAACTGCTTGTCGACAACGAGATGTGGCCCCTGCCCAAATACCGCGAACTCCTTTTCATACGCTAAGAGCCAAGAGGAAAATCCAAGAAAATGGAACAACTCAAACATGAGTGTGGCGTGGCCCTGATACGGCTTCGCAAACCCATTGAATACTACCGCCGTAAGTACGGCACCTACTCCTGGGCGCTCGACAAGCTCTATCTCCTGATGGAGAAACAGCACAACCGCGGCCAGGAAGGCGCCGGACTCGGGGTGGTGAAACTCCACAGCCAGCCCGGCAACGAATATGTGTATCGCGAACGTGCCCTGGGCTCCGACGCCATACAGACCATATTTGAAAATGTCCACCGCCATCTGCCACATGAGCTCAACGCCATGGAGGCCGCCGACGTGGAGGAGGAGGTGCCGTTCATCGGCGAAATATACATGGGCCATCTCCGGTATTCCACGACGGGCAAGGCCGGAATGTCGTACGTGCATCCCTTCCTCAGGCGCAACAACTGGCGCTCGCGCAACCTGCTTATGTGCGGAAACTTCAACATGACCAACGTTGACGAAGTGTTCCAGACCATAGTGGCACGCGGCCAGCATCCGCGTCTGTACAGCGACACCATCGTGCTCCTGGAGCAGATAGGCTACGCCCTGGACAAGGAGAACCACCGCCTCTACCGAGAGTTCCGCAATCGTTTCAAGGACCCGGAACTCGGCCAGGCCATCGAGGACAACATTGACATGGCCCGTGTGCTCAAGGCCACCTCGCCCCTCTGGGACGGCGGCTACGTGATCTGCGGCGCCACCGGTTCCGGCGACATGTTCGCCCTCCGCGATCCCCATGGCATCCGTCCGGCATTCTATTATGCCGACGACGAAGTGGTGGTGGTAGCCTCGGAACGCCCGGTGATCCAGACCGTGTTCCACGCACCTATCGAAAGCGTTAAGGAGCTCACTCCCGGCCAGGCCATCATGGTGGGCAAGCACGGACAGTACGCCGTGCGACAGATTCAGCCCGAGGGGCGCAACGAGCGCTGCTCGTTCGAGCGCATTTACTTCTCGCGTGGCAGCGACCGCGACATCTACAATGAGCGCAAGGCCCTTGGCGCCAACCTGGTGCCGAAGCTCGTGGAGATGCTTGACGGCAAGCTCCAGGATGCGGTGTTCAGCTTCATCCCCAACACTGCCGAAGTGGCGTTCATGGGCATGGAACAGGAGCTGGCTCGCGAACTCGACCGCAAGAAGATGGCCGAAATCAAGCGCATGGCACACTCAGGTACACTCGACGACGAGAGTCTGCTCAAGGTGATGCGCTGGAAGGTCCGCACCGAGAAAGCCGTGCTCAAGGACATCAAGCTCCGCACTTTCATTGCCGAGACCGACACCCGCAACGACCTTGCAGCCCATGTCTATGACATCACCTACGGCACTGTGCGCGCCGGCGAGGACACTCTGGTGGTGATCGACGACTCGATAGTGCGCGGCACCACACTGAAACGCTCCATCGTCACCATGCTCGACCGTCTGCAGCCCAAACGGATAATCATTGTGTCCTCATCGCCTCAAGTGCGTTACCCCGACTGCTACGGCATCGACATGAGCCGCATGGGCGAGTTCATCGCCTTCAAGGCTGCAATAGAGTTGCTCAAAGAGCGCGGCATGCAGCATGTCATCGACGATGTCTACGCCCAGTGCCAGGCCGAACTGCTGAAGCCGGCGGCCGAACAGCGCAATGCCGTCAAAGGCATATACGCCCCGTTCACCGACGAGGAGATCTCGGCCAAGATCGCACAGATGGTCACCGGCCCCGAGATCAAGGCCAAGGTTGATGTGCTGTACCAGAGTATCGACGGACTGCATAAGGCCGTCCCCGGACATCCCGGCGACTGGTACTTCTCCGGCAACTATCCCACACCCGGAGGCGTGCGGCTCGTAAACCGCGCCTTCGTCAACTACTACGAGGGCAACCCTGACAAGCGCTGACCCAACAGGACTCACAACACAAAATCGGCACACGGGGCATCAAAGCCCGGTGTGCCGATTTTATATTGTTCCAACGTCAATTTCGCTATTCGCGGTAGATGACCTTTTCGGCTTTGGAGCCGCGACGGCAGATATAGAGCTGCCCGGCGACAGGCTCCTCGACCTTCACGCCCATAAGCGTGAAGTACTCGGCCTGACCCTCGCGGCCATCCGCTTCCACACCTTCCACGCCGGCAGGCGAGAACATGTTGTGGAATTTGTTCCACGGCGCGATGCTCGCGTATTTCGTGTATGAAGCCTTGGGCACCACCAGCGTGCAGCGCTTGTAAGTCTCGGGGGCGAACGTGTTGGGACCTACTGTCGGCGGCGTGTCGCCATTCAGAGTCAGCGTCGTCAGGCTGTCGCAAGCCCAGAAGGCCGAGTCGCCAATCTCCTCCAGGCTTTTACCCAGCGTCACCGTCTGCACCTTGGAATGAGCAAAAGCCCCTTCTCCCACTTTTCTAAGGTCATTGCCGTCAGCTATGATCTCTTTCAGCTCTGTATAACAGAGGGCATAGGGTGAAATGCCGTCTGCGTAAGGATAAAGCTTAAATGATGTAGCCTTTTTTCCGCGGGGATACCACAATAAGCTGAACCCGTACTCGACACTTTTTCTTATATATAAAACGCTATCCCTTAGTGATAACAGCCATCGGTTCCAACCTAAAATCTCAGGTGTGCTGTCCCAAGTAAGACCAATCTTGCTGATTTCAGGCATTCCCTTGTTTAAAAGGCCTAAATGAGGAACCAGGGTGTCCTGGTCATCCATGTAATCAACAATTGTTACACTCTTCAACTTAGAAGAATATTTGATTAGATAGGGGGGGCGTTATAGGCGGAATTCGTCGTTGTAGGAGTAGTAGCCTTTGGGGGAGATGATGAGGTGGTCGTCTACTCGGAGGTCGAGGGTTTCGGCCGCGGTCTTGATTTTGCGCGTCAGGGCATCGTCCTGGGGGCTCGGCTTGAGCTGGCCCGACGGATGGTTGTGGACGAGAATCATGCGCACGGCTTTGGCCTCGATGGCGCGGCGCATAAGGATTCGGATGTCGACAAGCGTGGAAGTCTGGCCGCCGCTGGCCACGCGCTCTTTGCCGATCACAGTCGCCGCATTTGAGAGGAGTATCACCCAGAACTCTTCATGGTCGATATTGGCGACTTCGGGGCGCATAAGGTCGTAGGCAGTCTTGGACGACAGTATCTTCAGGTCCTTGATAGACGCGGCGTCGCGTGCCGACCGTTCGCCCAGTTCGAGGGCGGCAAGCAGCAGAAGGGCCTTTGCCCGGCCTACGCCTTTGTATCGCTTGGTCAGATCGTCGGCCGACATGTTGGTCACCTTGTAGAGATGGCCGTCATTGTCCTGGAGAATGCGCTCGGACATTTCCAGCACTGACATTCCGGCCGTACCCGTGGAAAAGAGTACGGCCATGAGTTCGGCGTCGGTGAGCGACTTTATGCCATAGCGCAACGCCTTTTCGCGCGGCATGTCCTCCTCGCAGAGGGTTGAGAAGGACGTGGTGGTTTTCAGATAGTTAGCCATATCTATGAAAGTATTCCGTCAGTCTCACTTGCCGCGGCGCATCTCCACTTCCTGTGCCACGTCGCGACCGCGTCCGAGTATGATTTTGGTGAAATAAGCCTTGATAAATCCTGTGCCATAGCCGCCGAGCTGGATGATGGCTGCCGGCACTGCCTTGGCGGCAATCACCAGCGAGCGAGTGGCGAACAGTGCGGCGATGAAAATGGCAATCAGATAAAGAGCCAGGGGCAGCAGGAACTTGGGTGACCAGAAGATGGCGCAGAGCAGCAGGGCCACGGCGCCAATCACAGCCACAGCTGGCAGACAGTGCACGGCTTTGAGCGACCCCGGATAAAGGAGCTTGAGAGTGATACGCGACATGCCGAAAACATGCACCTGGCGCCAGAACTTGCGCCAGTCCACACGGCGCTTGTGCCACACAGGCACCTCGGTGAACAGACCTATGGAGAATCCCTGCTGTCGGATGCGTGTGCTCATGTCTATGTCCTCCGAGAACATCTCGCGGAAGCCGCCAACGCGGTCATAGACGCCACGCGAGAACCCCATGTTGAAGGTGCGGGGCGTGAACTTCTCGAGCGACACCTTGCCGCCGCGTATGCCTCCGGTGGTCAGGAAGGAGGTCATGGTGTAGTTGATGGCCTTCTGGGTGGTGGTGAACGACGAGTGTGCTGCATCAGGACCGCCGAAACAGTCGAGCGGACGCTCGGCCAGACAGCGCTCCAGGGTGGCGAAGTAGGCCGGCGGGATTACGCAGTCGCTGTCGAAGAAGACGAAGTAATCGCCCTTGGCACGCTCCATGCCATAGTTGCGGGCAATGGAGCGCCCCTCGTTGTCCTTGTAGAAATACTTCACATCCAGCCCCTTTTCGGCATATTCCTTCGCCACGTCGCCACACGGAACCGTGCTGCCGTCCTCCACGAGGACCACTTCAAAATTGCGCACTTGCTGGGCCTCCAGACTCTCGAGCAAGTCACGGACTTCGTCCACACGATTATATACAGGAACAATTACGGAGAAAAGCATATCAACAGGATGGGGGGATAATGAAGGTGAAGTCAACGGGGATGCGTCACTGAGTGCTAAACACTCAGCTCATACGGTTTTTGTAATCGTCATAGGTGAACCGGCGTATGTACGAGCAGTCGCCGTCATCGTTGCAGAACACAATGTCGGGGTGCTGGATGCCGTTGAACATATTGGTTTTCACCGTGGTATAGTGGTTCATATCCTCAAGGGTAAGACGGTCGCCCTCCTTGAGCGGACACTCGAAACTCCAGTCGCCCATAAAGTCGCCGCTGAGACACGAATTGCCGCCCAGGCGGTAGGTGGGCTTGCCGGGCACGGGGTCGTCGCCAAGACTCTCAGTGATCGAGGGCTTGTAGGGCATCTCGAGAGTGTCGGGCATGTGGCAGGCGAACGACACATCGGTTATCGCGGTCTTGATGCCGTCGTTCTCGATGATGTCCACAACCGAAGCCACCAGGTCGCCGGTGCGCCATGTGAAGGCGCTTCCGGGCTCCAGTATGACCTGGAGATTGGGATAACGCTCCTTAAATCCTCGAAGCAGCTGCACCAGGTGGTCGCAGTCATAGTCAGCGCGTGTCATGATGTGGCCGCCGCCCATGTTCACCCATTTGAGGTGGGGCAGCAGATGTCCGAACTGGGCCTCGAAAGCGGCGAGCACGCGTGCCAGGTCATGGCTCGACGACTCACAGAGCGCATGGAAATGCAGACCTTCGATACCCTCGGGCAGACCGTCGGCCAGCTCCTCGGCGCTGGCTCCGAACCGACTGCCGGGGAGTGCCGGATTGTAGAGGTCCGTGGCTATGACCGAGCACCGCGGATTGACACGCAGTCCCGGCGACACATGGCGGCCTGTACGCTCATTGTATTCCTTAAGCGCGGCGCCGAACTTACGCCACTGGCCCAGGGAATTGAATGTGATGTGCGAGCTGCCCTCCAGATACTCGGGGAATGTGGCCTCGGTATAGGCCGGACAGTAAGAGTGAACCTCGTCGGTGAGGAATTCGCGGCCCAGACGCAGCTCGTTGAGCGACGAAGCAGTGCAACGCACGCCATACTCACGGAAGATTGGGAAAGTGCGCCACAGGGCGTTGGCTTTGAAAGCCATGATGATGGACACGCCGGCCTCGCGCGACACACGCTCTATGAGCGAGAGATTCTTGCGGAGACGGTCCTCATAGACGATATAGAACGGGGTGGGGAGCTCGTTGATTTTCATGACAGAAATTGTTGGTTATAGGGCCGCGCTTCAGTCCACAATGGTGAAGCGGGCAAATTTGAGTAAGAGAGTTTTGAAATCTACATTGTTGAAATTGACCACGATGCGCGCTCCGGACGGATTGGCGGCATCAATGGAGGTGATGGCTCCGCGACCGAAGCGGGGATGGTCGATGGTCATGCCGACTGCCAGAGAGTCGGCACTGTGGAGCACGGCGCCGGCGGGTACCGGCGACTGGGCGACGGCGCCATGGCGTGCGGCCACGGGATTGCGCGGCGTCCACTTTGGCGCGGCCGACACCTGGGCCTGCGACATGGCGGGGCGGCGCACCGTGGAGCCAAAACCGCCCGACGACGATGTGCGCGGGGAAGGGAAACGGTTGGATGTATGCGGCGACTCCACAGGAATTTCCGCACCGGTAACAAAATTGAGGTAGCGAGTGTCTATGTCGCGCAGGAACCGTGACGGGGAAGCCATGGCCGTCATGCCGTTGCGGTAGCGGCTTCCGGCATAGGAAAGCATGCAGAAACGCTTGGCGCGAGTGATGGCCACATAGAGCAGACGGCGCTCCTCCTCGACCTGAGCCAGCGAATCCTGGCTCATGGACGAGGGCAGCAGGTCCTCCTCCACGCCCACAATCATCACATTGGCAAATTCCAGGCCCTTGGCGGCATGGATGGTCATAAGCGTAACACGCTCCGCAGCCTGGCCGTCGTCTGTCTCCTGCTCGTCGTCCACGTCGGTGCTCAGCGACACCTGTGCCATGAAGAACGGCATGGTGACGGAGTCCTCGTTGCCCTCCTCGATGGAGTCGGCCACGAAGGAGACTGCGGAGTTGAGCAGCTCCTGGAGGTTTTCGTAGCGGGTGATGTTTTCGGGCGTGTTGTCGCTCATGAACTGGGCAACGAGACCGGTGCGTTCCAGGACCTCGCGTGCCACGGCGTCAGCGGGAGCGTTGCCGTTGACCATCTCCACGAAGTGCAGGATCATGGTGGTGAAGTCATGGAGCTTGCGCAGTGTGCCTTTGTTGAACGACGCACCATAAGCCTCGGGGGCACGGAGCACTTCCCAAAGGGACACACCGGCTGCCATGGCCGCGGCGGTAAGCTTGCGCACTGTGGTGTCGCCGATGCCGCGGGCCGGCACGTTGATCACCCTGCGCAGGGCCTCGTCATCGGCCGGATTGATGGACAGGCGGAAAAACGCTGTGGCGTCCTTGATTTCCTTACGCTGATAGAACGACTGTCCGCCGTAGATGCGGTAGGGAATGTTGCGCTTGCGGAGCGACTCCTCGAGCAGACGGCTCTGCGCGTTGGTGCGGTACAGGATGGCAAATTCGTTGAATGAGTCGCCGGTTGCAACCTTGAGCTGCGAAATGCGGTGGGCCACGAGCGAGCTTTCCTCAAAGTCGGAATAGCATCGCACCACCTCTATGCGGTGTCCTTCGCCGTTGGCCGAGAACACATTTTTCGGAATCTGGTCTATGTTCTTCTCTATCAGACTGCCGGCGGCGTTGATGATGTTCTGCGTGGAGCGGTAGTTCTGCTCAAGCTTGAAAGTTTCCAATCGTGGAAACTGGCGCTTGAGCGAAAGTATGTTCTGGATGTTGGCGCCGCGGAACGAGTAGATGCTCTGTGCATCGTCGCCCACCACACAGAGGTGCTCCGACTCGTCGCACAGCAGGCGGACAATGGAGTGCTGGGCAAAGTTGGTGTCCTGGTACTCGTCCACGAGGATGTAGCGGTAGAACTCCTGGTAGTGGCGCTGTATTTCTGGATTGTCGCGCAGCAAGAGACTTGTGTTCACCAGCAGGTCGTCGAAGTCCATGGCCTGTGCCACACGGCAACGGCGGCAGTAAGCCTTGTAGATTTCGCCAAGCATTGGCATCTTGCGGTCGCGGTCATATTTCAGTAACTCCGGATCGGCAAGATACGCGTCTGGCAGAAGCATGGCGTTTTTGGAATTGGAGATGACATTTGCCACGGTGGAGGGCTTGTACACCTTCTCGTCGAGGCCCATGTCGCGAATCACCGTCTTTACCAGGTTTTTGGAGTCGGCGGCATCGTAGATGGTGTAGTTCGACGAGTAGCCTATGCGCTCGGCATTGCGGCGCAGGAGACGGGCGAAAACCGAGTGGAAAGTGCCCATCGTGATCTGGGCTGCGGCTTTCTGGCCCACCTGCTTCTCGATGCGTTCGCGCATCTCGCGTGCGGCCTTGTTGGTGAACGTCAGCGCCATCAGACGCCACGGTTCGTAGCCGTTGGCCAGCAGATGCACAATCTTATAGGTGAGCACACGCGTCTTGCCCGAACCGGCACCGGCGATTACCAGTTCCGGACCGTCAATATACTCGACAGCCTGACGCTGTTGTGGATTGAGCTCGTCGAGATAGGCCATTACCAGAACTTGTTGTTATCAGGGGAATACTCAAAACCGGCCTCGGCAAGCGCGCTGACAAGGGCATCGCGGGGAATGTCGAGGGCGGCGCACATGGAGTCAAGGCCTTCGGGATAGTCGTCGCGAAGGCGCATATTGACATAGCTGAGGAGCATTGCCGGATCGGAGGGCAAAAAGTCGGGAAGAGCGTTTTCCATATACACTTATTTTATTGCAAAGATAGCGCCTTTTTCAGAAAAAATCGTAATTTTGTAATGCTAAGTTTCAACACCGGGGACGCTTTCCCTGTTGAAACAAAATAAGGACTGACACTAACACACATGGTACAACGATACAAAGCCCCCGACATAGAGCGCGACAGGCGCGTGCTCGAACTGCTGTCGCAGAACTTCCCGAACATCAGCTCGGCAAGCACGGAAATAATCAACCTTGAAGCCATTCTGAACCTGCCGAAAGCCACCGAGCACTTCGTGGCCGACCTCCACGGCGAGCACGAGGCGTTCAGACACATACTCCGCAACGCCTCAGGCAACATAAAGCGCAAGGCCACAGAGATTTTCGGAAGCACCCTCCGCGACGCCGAAATCAAGGAGCTGTGCTCACTGATTTACTATCCCAAGCCCAAGCTGGAGCTGATAAAGCAAAACGAGAGCAATCTGGACAACTTCTATCAGATTACGCTGAACCAGCTTGTCAAGGTGACCCGCGCAGTGTCGGCTAAATATACCCGCTCGAAGGTGCGCAAGGCCCTCCCGAAAGAATATGCATATATTATTGAGGAGTTACTGCACGAAACGCCTGACGACAGCAAGAAGCAAGCCTACTTCAACAAGATTGTGGAGACCATAATCCTCACCGGCCAGGCCGACGACTTCATCGAGGCCATGTGCAACGTGATTCAGCGCCTGAGCATAGACCAGCTGCACATCCTCGGCGACATTTACGACCGCGGCCCCGGCGCACATCTCATTATGGACCTGCTGAAGGGATATCCCAACTACGACATACAGTGGGGCAACCACGACATAGTGTGGATGGGAGCCGCCGCCGGCAACGAGGTGTGCATGGCCAATGTGCTGCGCATGTCGCTCCGCTACGCCAATATGGCCACCATCGAAGAAGGCTACGGAATCAACCTGGTGCCGCTGGTAACATTCGCCATCGACACCTACGGCGACGACACATGCCGCGCTTTCCAGCCCAAGGTGGACCCAAACAACCAGGAGTACACCGAGCGAGGACTCAACATACTCACACAGATGCACAAGGCCATCAGTGTGATCCAGTTCAAGCTTGAAGGCCAGATGATTGCCCGGCATCCGGAATGGAAGATGGACGACCGCCGGATTCTGCACCGCATGGACCTTGAGAAAGGCACTGTGGAGATCGACGGCAAGGTATACGAGCTCAACGACACCAATTTCCCCACCATAGACCCGTCCGACCCTTATCGTCTGAACGAGGAAGAGGCCGAACTTGTGGCAAAGCTCCGCCATTCGTTCATGGTGAGCGACAAACTGCAGAGCCACATGCACACGCTGCTCTCGCACGGAGCCATCTACGGGGTGTACAACGGCAATCTGCTTTTCCACGCATCGATACCACTGGACGAAGACGGTGCGCTGAAAGCAGTGGAGGTACAGGGCGAGATGGTGCGCGGCCGCGAACTGCTCAACCGCCTCAACACTGTCATACGCTCGGCTTTCAACGACGATACCGACGAAGAGGAGCGCCAGCATGCCATAGACTATTTCATGTATCTGTGGTGCGGACCCGACTCCCCGCTGTTCGACAAAAAGAAGATGGCGACCTTCGAGCGCTATTTCATCGATGACAAGGAGCCGCACAAGGAAGTGAAGGGCAACTACTACCGTCTGCGCGACAGCGAGGCCGTCTGCGACCTTATTCTTAACGAATTCGGCGTCACCGGCCCCCACCGCCACATAATCAACGGCCACGTGCCTGTAAGAGCCACCAGCGGCGAGAACCCCATCAAGGCCGGGGGCAAACTGATGGTAATCGACGGCGGTTTCGCCAAGGCTTACCACCACACCACGGGCATCGCCGGATACACCCTCGTGTTCCACAGCCGCGGCTTCGACCTGGTTCAGCACGAGCCGTTCACTTCAGCCGAATCGGCAATCATGAACGGCACTGACATAGTTTCCACCAACCAGATTGTGGAGCTGTCGGCTCACCGCATGCGCGTGCGCGACACCGACAAGGGCCGCGAACTGCAAAGCCAGATTGACGAACTGATGGAACTGCTCTACGCATACCGGCGCGGCCTGATCAAGGAGCGCGCTCCCATCTGAATATAACACACAAA
>JAXJRL010000027.1:0-2395 GCA_036310635.1 Muribaculaceae bacterium
ACAAAATGATAAAGGCGGCCGCGATTCCCCGGGGAATCGCGGCCGCCTTTATCATTTTGTGCGGTGTTGAGTGTTAGCGCCGTTCTGGGTCCGTGCGGCCTCGGGGCGCGGCTTTGTCAGCCCAGCACGGTCATTTCGCCGGCAATGGGCTCTGTCAGGGCCTGGCGCAGCTCAGTGTCGGAAATGCCGCGGCCGAAGAGCGACATCATCTTGGTAAGCGCGGCCTCGACAGTGATGTCGTAGCCTGAAATCACGCCTATAGATGCCAGAATGTCGCCCGACACGTATCGGTTGATGCGCACGGTGCCATTGACGCACTGAGTCACATTGAGAATTATCAGGCCGCGGTCCACGGCCTGGCGAATGGCGTCGATGAACCACCGGTAGGTGGGCGTGTTTCCGGCGCCGTAGGTGCGGAGCACCACACCCTTGATGCCCGGAGTGTTCAGCAGATGGTTGAGCGTGGCCTGGGCCAGGCCGGGGAAGAGGTCGATGACCATCACCGACGGGTCGAGGCGGTCAAGCAGCACGAGCGGCGCGTTGGTGTCGGGGCGCGCCAGGGCATCCTGGTTGTACTCTATGCCCAGGCCTATCTTGGCCAGGCTGGGATAGTTGTTGCTCTTGAAGGCGTTGAAATTGTCGGCGCTTCGCTTGGTGGCTCGGCAACCGCGCCACAGGTAGTTCTCAAAGAGGATTGCCACCTCACGCACCATGGGCAGGCCGTCGGCGGAGCGCTCTGCGGCTATCTGCAGGGCGGTGATGAGGTTTTCCTCGCCGTCGGTGCGCACCTCGCCTATGGGCAGCTGTGAGCCGGTGATGATGACCGGCTTCGACAGTCCGGAGAGCATGAAGGTAAGCGCCGATGCCGTGAAGGCCATGGTGTCGGTGCCGTGGAGCACCACGAAGCCGTCGTAGCGGTCGTAGTTGTCGTTGATAATCGACGCCATCCACTGCCAGTCGGCCGGGCTCATGTCGCTCGAGTCGATCGGGTGCTCGATCTGGATGTTGTCAATCACATAGTCCAGCATCTTCACCTTGGGCACGTTCTCCAGCAGATGTGTGAAGTCGAACGGCCGCAGGGCCTTGGTGACCGGGTCCTCGATCATGCCTATGGTGCCTCCGGTGTAGATAATGAGAATGCGGGGCTTGCTCATTGGTGCAGTGCTATGGTTATGTGTGTTATGTTTGTTTCAGAGAAAGGGTGGGGCGGTCACTTGACCTGTGCGCCGGGAGCCACGGGTGCTGTGGGGCCCATCACCACGAGGCGGCCGTCCTTGTCCTCGGCTGAGAGAATCATGCCCTGCGAGGTGACGCCCTTGAGCTTGCGCGCGGGCAGGTTGGCGATGAAGCATACCTGTTTGCCCACCAGGTCTTCGGGCTGGTAGTACTTGGCGATGCCTGATACTATGGTGCGCTTCTCCATGCCGTCGTCGATGAGGAACTGCAGCAGCTTGTCGGCCTTGGGCACGCGCTTGCACTCGAGCACGGTGCCCACGCGGAGGTCGGCCTTCATGAAGGTGTCGAAGTCCACGTCGGGAGCCTGCGGGGCGGGCTGCCAGTTCTTGAGGGCGTTCTCCTTCTTGGCGTCCTGGAGGCGCTTCACCTGGGCCTCGATGGCGTCGTCTTCGATTTTCTCGAAGAGCAGTTCGGGGGTGCCTATCTTGCTGCCGGCCGTGAGCATGGCGCGGCTGCCGAGCTCCTCCCAGCTGAGGCTGCCGAGGCCGAGCATGTCGGCCAGCTTCTTGCTCATGAAGGGGGTGAAGGGCTCGAAGGCCACGGCTATGTTGGCGCAGATCTGCAGGGCGGTGTTGAGGATGGTGGCCACGCGGCCCATGTCGGTCTTGGCCACCTTCCAGGGCTCGGTCTCCTGGAGGTACTTGTTGCCGAGGCGGGCAATGTTCATGGCCTCCTTGAGGGCGTCGCGGAAGTGGAAAGTCTCGATTGCCTCGGTCAGCGCCTTCTTGATGGAGTCGAGCTCGGTGTAGACGTCGAGGTCCACGGGCAGCATCTCGCCGGCGGCGGGAACGGTGCCGTCAAAGTACTTGTGGGTGAGCACCAGTGCGCGGTTCACAAAGTTGCCGAGGATGGCAACCAGCTCAGAGTTGTTGTGAGTCTGGAAGTCGCGCCAGGTGAAGTCGTTGTCGCGGGTTTCGGGGGCGTTGGCGGTGAGCACGTAGCGGAGCACGTCCTGCTTGCCGGGGAAGTCGCGCAGGTATTCGTGGAGCCACACGGCCCAGTTGCGCGAGGTTGAGATTTTGTCGCCCTCCAGGTTGAGGAACTCGTTGGCGGGCACATTGTCGGGCAGCTGGAAGTTGTCGCCGTAGGCCTTGAGCATGGCGGGGAACACTATGCAGTGGAACACGATGTTGTCCTTGCCGATGAAGTTGATGATGCG
>JAXJRL010000028.1:0-5182 GCA_036310635.1 Muribaculaceae bacterium
GGGTCGAAGTTCTCCATGTTGCAGACCGTGATGCAGTTGTCATAGCGGTCGCGCACCACTTCGTACTCCACTTCCTTCCAGCCTTTGAGCGATTTCTCCACGAGCACCTGGGGCGAGAAGGCGAGGGCCTTCTCCACGAGGGCGCGGAGCTCGGCGTCGTTGTCGCAGAATCCGCTGCCCAGGCCGCCCAGCGCATAGGCTGCGCGGACAATCACGGGATAGCCAAGCTCGTTGGCCACGCGCAGGGCGTCGTCAACGGTCTCCACGGCCTCGCTCTTGATGGTCTTGACGTCGATTTCGTCAAGCTTGCGCACGAAGAGCTCGCGGTCCTCGGTGTCCATGATGGCCTGCACGGGTGTGCCGAGCACCTTGACATTGTATTTCTCAAGGATGCCTGAGCGGTAGAGCTCCACGCCGCAGTTGAGCGCGGTCTGACCGCCGAAAGCCAGCAGGATGCCCTGAGGCTTCTCCTTGGCTATTACCTTCTCTACGAAGTAGGGGGTTACGGGAAGGAAGTATATTTTGTCGGCAAAGCCCTCTGAGGTCTGAACGGTGGCGATGTTGGGGTTGATGAGGACGGTTTCGATGCCCTCTTCGCGCATGGCCTTCAGGGCCTGCGAGCCGCTATAGTCGAATTCGCCGGCCTCGCCGATTTTCAGCGCGCCGCTGCCCAGGAGCAGGACTTTGTTGATTCCGTGTTTTGGGTTGTTGTTCTGGGTGTCCATGTGAGTTGCCTCGGTGAAGTGTGGGTGTGAGTATGGATGTGGATTACAGAAGCGCTACGAACTCGTCGAAGAGGAATTCGGTGTCGCGGGGGCCGGACGAGGCTTCGGGGTGGAACTGGGCCGAGAAGAAGGGCTTGGACTTGTGTCGGATGCCTTCGTTGGTGCCGTCGTTCATGTTGATGAACAGCGGCTCCCAGTCGGCGGGCAGTGAGTTGTTGTCAACGGCGAAGCCGTGGTTCTGCGATGTTACGAAGCAGGTGTCGGTGCCCACGCGGCGCACGGGCTGGTTGTGCGAGCGGTGGCCGTATTTGAGTTTGTAGGTTTTGGCGCCGGCGGCCTTGGCGAGGAGCTGGTTGCCCATGCATATTCCGCAGATGGGCTTGCCGGTCTCCATGGCCTTGCGTATGTTCTCAACGGTGGCGGTGGCCATGTCGGGGTCGCCGGGGCCGTTAGAGATGAAGAGGCCGTCCCAGTCGAGGGTGTTGAAGTCGTAGTTCCAGGGCACGCGGACCACGTTTACGCCGCGGGCGCGCAGGCAGCGCACTATGTTGTGCTTCACGCCGCAGTCCACCAGGACCACGGTCTTCGGGCAGCCGCCGTCGTAGCGCTCAACCTCGGTGCACGATGTCTTGGCAACGAGATTTTCCAGGTTGGGGTTGTAGAACTCCACAGTCTCGGGGTCGGTGTCGCCGATGATGATTTTGCCGAGCATGGAGCCCTTCTCGCGCAGGTGCTTGGTCAGGGCGCGGGTGTCGATATCGTAAATTCCGGGGATTTTTTCCTCCTGGAGCCATTCGGAGAGCGAGCGGTCGCTCTGCCAGTGCGAGTTGTTCCAGGAATAGTCCTGAACCACGATGGCGCGGCAGTGGATATGGTCGCCCTCAAAATTCTTGGAAATGCCGGTGGGATCGGTGCCTCGTGCGGGGACGCCGTAGTTGCCCTGCAGGGGGAAGGTGGTGACGAGAATCTGTCCCTCGTACGAGGGGTCGGTGAGACTCTCGGGGTAACCCGTCATGGCGGTGTTGAATACTACTTCGCCGGATGTGCATCCTTCATAGCCGAAGGACTTGCCTTCGAAAACAGTGCCATCCTCGAGAATCAGGCGGGCACGCGGTGTTTTGCGCATAATCTGATTGGTTTTGAAGCGGTTTTGCAATATTGGCCAACACGCGAATTCGTCATACCGGCTTTTCAGTAGGCTTGCCGGTTCAGATCCCTTGTGAAAACCATGCAAAGTTACGCATTTTCCCGCACCCCCGCAAAAAAATTACACAAACGGCTCTCCCCGCCGAGAAATTTGACAGCGGGGACGGATGGCGGGAGGGGTAGGGAGCGGTGATGGATTGCCGATAGCGGAAAATTGAGTAATTTTGTGGCTCCAAACGATATAATAATAGGTATGAACATAGATACGAGTGCCGCCGAGGCACAATTCCAGACCGAATGGGCCCGGATGCTTGCGGGCGAAAAGTATGAGGCATCGAACGAGCGTTTCCTGGTGATGCTGCGCCAGACAGCCGAGAAGGTGGCGCACTACAACAACATTCCCGCTGCCGATGTCGAGGCCCGCGACTGGGCCATACGCGGACTGCTGGGCAGCGTGGGCAAGAACATTGTGGTCAACGCGCCCTTCCGCTGCGACTACGGCTGCAACATCCATGTGGGCGACAATGTGATCATCAATTTCAACATGACCGTGCTCGACGAGGGCCGCGTAACCATCGGCAACAATGTGTTCATCGGGCCCAACTGCAGCATATACACTGCCTGCCACCCGCTCAAGGCAGCTGAACGCAACACGCTGGTGCAGTGGACCGAACCGGTCACCATTGGCGACAATGTGTGGCTCGGCGGCAATGTAACCATCACTCCGGGCGTGGAGATTGGCGCCGGCAGTGTGATAGGCGCTGGATCGGTCGTGACCAAGTCTGTTCCGGCCAATTCGCTCGCTGTGGGCAATCCGGCTCGCGTTATCCGCCAGATTGACAATGACTGAGCAGGGGAAGAGCGTGCGGCTCAGACTCACCGTGCTGAGCTTCATGGTGTTCGCCGTATGGGGCTCGTACCTGACATCGGTGGGCAGCTTCCTGATGTCGGAGGGCTTCGGCACCCGCATAGGCTGGTTTTTCGCCTCGCAGGGCGTGCTGTCGCTGTTCACCCCGGCCCTTGCCGGCATGGTGGCCGACCGCTGGGTGCCGGCGCAGAAGCTCTTAGGCATCTGCCAGGCCATGTTCGGCCTGCTGATGGGAGGCGCCGGCGTGTATGCCCTGACTGCCGCGCATATTGACTTCTGGGTGCTCTTCGGGCTCTATGCCGGGGCCACGGCGTTCTTCATGCCGTCCATAGGACTGGCCAATTCTGTGGCATTCAGCGTGCTGAGGCGTGCGGGTCAGGACACGGTGCGGGCGTTTCCGCGCATCCGCGTATGGGGTACTGTGGGATTTGTGTGTGCCATGCTGTTCGTGAACTTCACGCAGTTCCAGACCAACGCCCGGCAGCTGGTGACAGCTGCCGTTGTGGCCTTGCTGACAGCTGTTTATGCCTTTACACTGCCTGACTGTCCGCCGGGAGGCGAACGCCGCGGCAGCGTGTTGCGCTCGCTGGGCATGCTCCGCAACCGCCAGGTGGCGGTGTTCCTCGCATTCAGTGTGCTGACGGGCGTGGCTCTGCAGATTACCAACTCATTCGGCAATGTCTATATATCATCATTCGCGCGCATAGCCGAATATGCCGACACATGGGGCGCGCACAATGCCAATGCGCTGTTCTCCGTGTCGCAGGTCAGCGAGGCGCTGTGCATACTGCTCATCCCGCTGTGCATGAGGCGTTTCGGCGTCAAGAATGTGATACTGATATCTATGCTGGCATGGGCGCTTCGCTTCCTGCTCCTCGGCATTGGCGACACCGGCCAGGGGTTGTGGATGCTCGTGGCATCGTGCGTGGTCTACGGCGTGGCCTTTGACTTCTTCAACATAGCCGGCGGCATCTACATGGACAGCATGGCCGACAAGGGCAGCCGCGCGTCGGCGCAGGGCCTGTTTATGGCTGCCGCGACGGGCATTGGCGGCAGTTGCGGCATTCTGATAGCTCAGCGTGTGGTCAACGCGCTGGTGTTCAGTGCGCCGACGCCCGAAGCCCAACACGCCGGATGGGTGGAGTCGTGGCTGGTGTTCGCAGCCTATATGGCTGTGGTGGCCCTGATGTTTGCCTTGCTGTTCAGGCCTCGTCGCCGTCAGCAAGGGTAAAGACCAGGGGCTCGTCAGGCGTTGGCGCTTCAAACCCCGATACAAACCTGGCCAGCAGCTCCGGGGCGACTATCTGATCGTTCGGTTCCAGTCCTTTCCGCAGTGCCATCCTGGAGATGAGGGTGGGGAGCGTGGCGGGCAGATGGAGTGTGGCCGCCTTGGCGCCGAAGCGCGCGCAGAGCCGGTGCATGCGTTGACGCTTAGAGGCGCTGCACATAGTGGAATCCACCACCACCGATTTGCCCTGTCCGAGAAGCTCAGCAACTGTATTCTCCATCAGCGCGTTGGCCTCGGCGAACGCCGGCTGCTGTTGCGCGAACGGCAGCGATGCGAATTCCTGTCCATATTTGTCCCAGATAATTTCGTCGACCGACACGCGCACAAATCCTTCGTTTTCAAGCATGCGCGCGAACCGGGTCTTTCCCGATCCGCTCACGCCGCACATCATCACCACTCTATAAATGCATAGAGTGTCGGCGAGCTGTTCCTGTGTTATGAATTGTGCCATTGCGTGTAGCTGTGAATTTCTGCAAAGTTACGAAAAAACGGCATCCCCCTTACATTTCTACACATTAAAAAAGGATGCCGGCCGATTGGCCGGCATCCCGGATGAGGATGTGATTTGCGGAATTGTGGTTTAGGCCAGGAAGCCCAGCAGTACGCCTGCGGCTACGGCTGAACCGATCACGCCGGCCACGTTGGGACCCATGGCGTGCATCAGCAGGTAGTTCTGGGGGTCGTACTTCAGACCCATGTTGTTGGAGATACGGGCCGACATGGGCACAGCCGATACGCCGGCGTTGCCGATGAGGGGGTTGATCTTCTTGCCCTGCGGAAGGATGAGGTTGAAGAGCTTCACGAAGAGCACACCCGACGAGGATGCGATGATGAAGGCCATGAAACCGAGGAAGAAGATGAAGATGGTCTGCGGGGTGAGGAACTGCGAGGCCTGTGTGGATGCACCCACGGTCATGCCCAGGAGGATGGTGACGATGTCGGTCAGGGCGTTGCTTGCGGTCTTGGCCAGACGGGTTGTCACGCCGCACTCACGGAGCAGGTTGCCGAAGAAGAGCATGCCCAGCAGGGGCAGACCCGAGGGAACCACGAAGCAGGTGAGGAGCATACCCACGATGGGGAAGATGATCTTCTCGTTCTGCGACACGGCGCGGGCGGGCTTCATGCGGATGAGGCGCTCCTTCTTGGTGGTGAAGA
>JAXJRL010000029.1:0-4085 GCA_036310635.1 Muribaculaceae bacterium
GTAGACACGAGGGACTTAAAATCCCTTGGCCATTGCGGCTGTGCGGGTTCGAGTCCCGCTTCGGGCACCAACAGTTGGTAGCAAGCCGGAGGACGCCATTGGTTCCTCCGGCTTCTTTGTTGTGTGTCAGCGAATTGTCCACGATGCAGGCTCTTCAATGCTAACCAATCACCACACTGATTATGAAACACATACAGTACCCCACCTGCGGCACATGCTCGCGCCAGATTGATTTCGACCTGGCCGACGACGGCACCATCCACAACATCACCTTCCTTGGCGGATGCAACGGCAACCTCCAGGGCATAGGACGCCTGTGCGAAGGCCGCGACGCCACATCAGTGGCACAGTGCCTGGCAGGCACCAACTGCAACGGCAAGGGAACATCATGCCCCGACCAGCTCGCCCGAGCCATAGCACGCGCCATGGCAGAATGAGCTGCCCATATTGTTAATTATTAATAATGTGGACCACAATCCACAGGGCACACACCCTGCGGAAAAGATTAAATTACTAAATTTGCATACTAAACCAGAACAAACCGAATAAACAGCAATGGCACAACAGGAAGACGTTTTTAAGAAAATCGTAGCCCATGCCAAGGAATATGGCTTCGTTTTCCAGTCAAGTGAAATTTACGACGGCCTCGCCGCCGTCTACGACTACGGCCAGAACGGCGTAGAACTCAAAAACAACATCAAACGCTACTGGTGGGAGGCAATGACCCTCCTGCATGAGAACATTGTCGGAATCGACTCCGCCATCTTCATGCACCCCACCATCTGGAAGGCTTCCGGCCACGTTGACGCTTTCAACGACCCCCTGATTGACAACCGCGACTCCAAAAAGCGCTATCGCGCCGACGTCCTCATCGAGGACCAGATCGCCAAATATGACGACAAAATCAACAAAGAAGTAGCAAAGGCCGCCAAACGCTTCGGCGAATCTTTCGACGAGGCCCTCTACCGCCAGACCAACCCCCGCGTCCTCGAGCACGCAGCCAAGCGCGACGCTCTCCATCAGCGCTTCTCCGACGCCATGAACGCCAACGACCTCGACGGCCTCAAGCAGATCATCCTCGACGAAGGCATCGTCTGCCCCATTTCCGGCACCAAGAACTGGACCGACGTGCGCCAGTTCAACCTCATGTTCAAAACCGAAATGGGATCAACCGCCGACGGCGCAATGACCATATACCTCCGCCCCGAAACAGCTCAGGGCATATTCGTGAACTACCTCAACGTCCAGAAAACCGGACGCATGCGCCTCCCCTTCGGCATCGCCCAGATTGGCAAGGCATTCCGCAACGAGATTGTCGCACGCCAGTTCATCTTCCGCATGCGCGAGTTCGAGCAGATGGAGATGCAGTTCTTCGTTCGTCCCGGCCAGGAAATGGAGTGGTTCAAGTACTGGAAGGAATGGCGCCTCCGCTGGCACAAAGCCCTCGGCATGGGCGACAACAAGTATCGCTACCATGACCACGAGAAGCTCGCACACTACGCCAACGCCGCCACCGACATCGAGTTCGAGATGCCCTTCGGATTCAAAGAAGTGGAAGGCATACACTCGCGCACCAACTTCGACCTCAGCCAGCACGAGAAATTCTCAGGCAAGAAAATCCAGTACTTCGACCCCGAGCTCAACGAAAGCTACACCCCCTACGTCATCGAAACCTCAATCGGCGTGGACCGCATGTTCCTCTCCGTATTCTGCTCCAGCTACGAAGAACAGGCCCTCGAAAACGGCGAGACACGCGTGGTGCTCCACCTCCCCGAGCCCCTCGCACCCGTAAAGTGCGCCGTGATGCCCCTCGTGCGCAAAGACGGCCTCCCCGACAAGGCACGCGAAATCGTCAACGACCTCAAGTTCGACTTCGCCACACACTACGACGAAAAAGACTCCATCGGCAAACGCTACCGCCGTCAGGACGCCATCGGAACACCCTTCTGCATCACCGTTGACCACCAGACACTCGAGGACAACACCGTCACCCTCCGCGAGCGCGACTCCATGCAGCAGACCCGCGTCAACGTCAGCGACCTACACAAGCTCATCCACGACCGCGTGAGCCTCAACTCGCTCCTCCGCAAACTCGGCTGAGCCATCCCTGCATCATGCATCCACTCTTTCCTCTAACATATTAAAACATCAGAATTATGAAACTATCCAAAAACACCATAATCCTTGGCGTGGTAGTGCTCCTCGTGCTCGTCCTCGGTGGCGGCGCTTGCTCCACCTACAACACCATGGCCACCCAGGAACAGGACGTGAACCAGGCATGGGCCAACGTGCAGAGCGCATACCAGCGCCGCCACGACCTCATCCCCAACCTCGTCTCCACCGTCAAAGGCTATGCCAAGCACGAGAAAGGCACACTCACCGAAGTAACCGCCATGCGTGCCGGACAGGTAGACAAAGCCGGTGAGGAACTCCTCGCCGCCAACAATGCCGCCGCTACCCCCAACGGCCCCAACGCAAAGGCCGTCAGCCAGCAGGCATACCAGAACCTCGACCGCGCATACGGCCTCTACATCAACGCCGTCCGCGAGGCATACCCCGACCTCAAAGCCAACGAGAACTTCATGGACCTCCAGAAACAGCTCGAAGGCACCGAGAACCGCATCAACACCGAACGCAACCGCTACAACGAAGCCGTCCGAAACTTCAACGTGCGCGTGGTGCGCTTCCCCGCCAACATATTCGCCAAACTCTTCGGATTCTCTGCCAAACAGATGTTCGAAGGCGATGCCGCCGCACAGTCCGCGCCCACAGTAAACTTCGACGAATAACAACGGCCGGGCAATTTCCAAAACCCTTTCACACTTCAAAATGATCCTCAGAAAACCCTTCATAGCACTGGCTTCGGCGGCTATTGTCGCCATGGCTTCTGCAGTAGTCACATCGTGCGACGACGATGACGACGTGGACAAGTACAAAGCCTGGGACACCCTCAACAAAGCTTGGGTCGCCGAGCAGGCCGCGCGTACCGATGCTGACGGCAACCTCATCTTCAAGGCCGTCCATCCCAACTACAGCCCCTCGTCCACCGTCTACATGCGATTCTGCGAGGACCCCGCCGCCAATGCCGAAAATCTCCGGCCATTGTTCACTTCCTACTGCACAGTCAACTACACCGTACGCCTCTACGACGGCACACTCGTTGACTCCGCCGCCAACTACACATCGCAGCTCAACTCCGCCATGCTCATCGACGGATGGTCAATCGCCATCCAGCAGATGCACGTCGGCGACACAATCGAGGCAATACTCCCCGCCAACGTGGCATACGGAGCTACCGGCAGCGCCGCAGTCCAGCCCTACAGCGCCCTGCGTTTCAACATCCGTCTGACCGACATCCCATATTACGAGGTCCGACCCTGACAATTCAGCAACATCAACATCACTGAGCCGCAGCCCATTACCCGGGTTGCGGCCTTTTTTATTATCAAATGTGAAAAAACCAAAAACCGTTTACGCTCCCAGCTTGTTATAAGGGAAACCACGTTTCAGAACAATCAAGTTTAATCCAATAACACCTTCAACGATGAAAAAAATTCTATTCACCCTGATTGCCGTTCTGGCAATGGCAGTCGGAGCCAATGCGCAGCGCGCAGAGTTACAGTTAGGCTATGGCGGTTACACCCAGATGGACGCCTGCAAAATGCATAAAGGCGGCGGCGTCAACACTGCCTGGGGCGCTCTCACAGCAGGCGTTAACTTCAAGGTTGCCCCCAAGTTCTACCTCGGTGCATCCTACACCTTCTCATCTTCGAGCTACAAGGACGACGGCCCCAACCTCTACTACCACGTCATCATGCTCAACGGCCGCTACGACTATTGGCGCAACAGCATCGTGAAGCTCTACGGCCACGTTGGCCTCGGTGTTGACATCACCCACACATCCTTCCACGGCAACGCCGACAACAACGGCTACTTCGCATTCCAGGTTTCGCCCCTCGGAGCCACCTTCGACCTGTCACGCCAGTGTGCTCTATTCGGCGAACTCGGCTTCGGCGCACAGGGCGTTCTCCAGGTAGGTTTCCGCATCAAACTATAGCGCCCTGCGCATAAAAACACATATCGAC
>JAXJRL010000030.1:0-6132 GCA_036310635.1 Muribaculaceae bacterium
AACAAAAAAATTAATCAAAGAATCTGTAGAATCATCAAATAAATCTTAACTTTGAAACTCCTATGAAATGGCGCACTTCTCAGCTGTTACCTGGCGCACTTCTCAGCTAAATTTTACACCGATATGTGGACCATCTATAAGAATCCTCAGGATTATTCTCGTCATTTTGCCGAATGCTGGGCTTCAGACCTTGAAGCTATGCTTCTGCGCGACAGGAACCATCCGTCCATTATCATGTGGAGCATCGGAAATGAAATTCCCAAAACCGATATCAAGGGGGGAGTGGAACTGACCCGACAAATTATCGCTAAAGTCAGAAGTCTTGACCCCACCCGTCCGGTTACCGAGGGCATTCCTTCATTCCTTATTCATGGAGGATGGGAAAAATCGGCCAATTATTTCGCTGAACTCGATGTGTGCGGATATAATTATATGAACCGACGCTACGTCGAAGATCATAATGCATATCCTCAGCGAATCATTTACGGTTCTGAGACTTATCCACGCGATATGTTCACCGAATGGAAAATGGCTAAGGATTATCCGTGGATGATTGGCGACTTTACGTGGACAGCCATCGATTATATCGGTGAGGTTCAGCTCGGCGAGACTAAATACGTGGATACCATCGACTCGCGCAATATGCAAGCCCGCGACGGTGTACCGGATGGAACCGACTTAAGAATGCTCTATGATATGATGGAGAAATATGCAGTACCTCATTATCCGAGCTATCAGTCAAACTGCGGCGATCTTGATATCATAGGTCAGAAAAGGTCACAGGGTTTGTACCGCGATGTGCTCTGGGACCGCAGCCCTCTCGAAATTGTCATTCACGAACCGATTCCCGACGGCAAACTTGAGCAAATCGCGCTGTGGGGTTGGCCCCGGGAGTATGCACATTGGAATTGGGCAGGACACGAAGGCGATTCCCTACAGGTTCGCATCTTTTCAAAGTGTGACAACGTAGAATTATGGTTGAATGATATAAAAATTGGCAACTCTGCATCGACTGAAGAGACGCAGTTCATAAGCTCATTCAGGGTTCCTTATGTCCCCGGGCAACTTAGCGCAAAAGCCTTCAGAAATGGTGTGCTGGTAGCGTCTAAGACACTTACTACGACCGGCCCGACAGATAGTTTCAGAATAATTCATGAAAACAGTGACCGCCCCGATGCTGAATTGAGCTATCTGAGGGTTGAAGCGATTGATAAGGATGGCCGCTTAGTGCCTACCGATACATCAGAAATCGAAATAGCTCTTGACGGCAATTGTCATTTGGAAGCATCCGGCAATTCCGACACCGATGGCATCAATGACGTGAACAAGCACTGTCTGAGACTTCATAACGGCCAAGCTCAACTTGTTATCAAGCACGATTCTAAAGCCACCAATTGCAGAATCTCGGTTAACTCCATATCTGTTAATAGTCAAGTGAGCTTAGAAATATAGCCAGGCATTTTGATTTGGCCTTGCGATTCATCATTCTTAATTCAGAATTAGAGGGAGTAGGTGAGGGAGGCCTGAAGGAAGGGGTGCGGGGACTGGCGAACTTCGAAGTAGCGGTGGGAGCCGGTGGCGCCGTTGACGCGGCTCGACATTTTTATGGCCACGCCGCCCTGGAGCTCGCCGTAGAAGCGGGGCAGGATGCAGCGGCGGTATTTGACAGATGGGCGCAAGGAGGTGGAATTGTAGCGGCAATGACGTGGCAAGTCGGGACGATCGGGACTGAAATAGAATGCGCGCACGTCGATGTCGCCGCCGACGGTGAAGAGGTCGTTGGCGGTGGGGGTGATGTCGAGGCCGTACATCATGCCGTAGAAGTTTAGGGAGAGCAGGCGGTTGAAGCGGTGCCGGAGGATGAACACGGGGAAGGCGGGGATGCGCGATGTGGTGTTGATGAGCACGAGGGGACCGATGCCGAACTGTGTGGTGCGGTTGGCGCGGAGCATGATGAGGGCCATGGCCATGCCTGACACGCGCTGGAAGCGGCGGTTGCCGAAGTCGACGGAAACCACGCCCATCGTCACGAGGGGTTTGTTCCAGAGCATTGTGCGGTAGGTGGCCGAGAGGCCCACCTGGCCGTAGAGGTGCGTGCCGTTCATGCCCATGTCGGCGGGAAGAGCTGGATACTCAATGTCGTCGGCGTCGAAATCGGAGCGAAGAGTGTTGAAGTGGCCGTTGGCGGTGAGGGTGAAGCCGTGGGTGCGCAGGAACTCGTAGGATTCGCGTGCGCGGAAATGGTCGCTGACGGGGCCGAAGGTATGGTCGTAGGTAAGAGCAATGTTGGTCTTGACCAGGCCGTAGTTGTCAGCGGGTACGAACTGGGCCACGGAGGGAATAAAGGCGAGGATTAGAGCCGCAAGAGAGAAAAAGAGGCGTGACATTGGTGTCAAAGGTAAATGATGGTCAAAGAAAAAAGGCTGACGCACACTGCGCGGGGTGTGCGTCAGCATATATGGCAGGGAGGGTCGTGCGTGTCAGACTTCGGCAAGGTGTTTCTGCCATGCCCAGGCGGAGCGGAGAGTGTCGTCGAGCGAGCGCTCTGCTTTCCAGCCCAGAACGGTGTTGGCGCGAGTGGTATCGGCCCAGACGGCGGGAACGTCGCCTGCACGACGGCCCACAATCTTGTGTGGCACCTTGACGCCGTTCACGCGTTCGAAGCCGTTGACCAACTCGAGGACGGAGACGGGGCGGCCGGTGCCAACGTTGAAGATTTCGTAGGAGGCCTGCATCTTGCCCTGTGTCATGCGGTCGATGGTGGCCACATGTGCCTTGGCGAGGTCAACGACGTCGATAAAGTCGCGGAGGCAGGTGCCGTCGGGGGTGGGATAGTCGTTGCCGAACACTGAGAGCTCGGCGCGGATGCCGGCGGCGGTCTGTGTGATGAAGGGCACGAGGTTGTTGGGCACGCCGCGGGGCAGTTCGCCGATAAGGGCTGAGGGATGGGCGCCGATGGGGTTGAAATAGCGCAGCGCTATGCCGTTCAGTCCCCGATAAGCCGTGCAGCAGTCGCGCAGGATGTCCTCGGCGATCTGCTTGGTGTTGCCGTAGGCCGAAGTGGCGGGCTGACGGGGCGACTCTTCAGTGACGGGGAGAGTGTCGGGGACGCCGTAGACGGTGGCCGACGACGAGAAGAGGATGTTGGGGCGGCCGTACTCCTTCATGAGCTGAAGTATGTTCATGAAGGACACCAGGTTGTTCTGATAGTATTTCAGAGGGTCGGCAACGGACTCGCCGACGGCCTTGTAAGCTGCGAAGTGGATTACAGAATCGAACTGGTAGGTGTCGAACACGGTGCGCAGGGCGGCCATGCAGCAGGTGTCGACAATCTCGTAGTCAACGCGCGTGCCGGTAATCTCCTCTACGCCCTGGATGGAGCGGCGTTCGGAGTTGGAGAGGTTGTCGATGATGACCACGCGGTAACCGGCGTTGATGAGCTCGACGGCGGTGTGAGAGCCGATGTAGCCGGTACCGCCCGATATAAGTACTGTTTTCTTTGATTCCATGCTTCAAAATTGATTTTTGAGGCGTAAAGGTAGTGAATTTTTTTGAAATGTATGCCTGCGGGCGCGAGTTACTTGAAAAGTTTCGGGAGGAACTCGGTGAGGTATATGCGCCAGTTCTTCCAGATGTGGCCCTGCGGGGTTTCGAAATAGGTATAGGGATAGCCCTTGGAATCGAGAAGTTTGCGGAATTCGGTGTTGGGCTTGTAGAGGAAGTCGTCGGTGCCGATGGCTATCCAGTAGAGGGCCGGGCGGTCAGCGAACTGGCGCTGGAGCTTGGCGTCGAAGTCGGCGTAAACGGACGATTTGGCGGCATCCTGGGGCAGGATGGCTGCCGAGAAGAGGCCCACATAGTTGAACATGTCGGGGAACTGCTTGGAGATGTGGAGCGAGTGGAAGCCGCCCATGGACAGGCCGGCGATGGCGCGGTGGCGTTTGTCGGGGATGGTGCGGTAGTGCTTGTCGATGAAGCTCACGAGCTCGGGGAAGTGAGTCTCGAACGAGCCGTCCATGGTTTTGGGCAGCTGAGTGGTGGGCACCGAGAAGCCGTCGGGGCCGTCGCCGGGTGCGGCGGGGAGGTCGGCGTTGCCGTTGGGCATCACCACTATCATGGGCTCCACTTCGCCCCGGGCGATGAGGTTGTCCAGAATTTGCGAGGCTCGGCCCAGCTCGGTCCATGCGTTCTCGTCGCCGCCCATGCCGTGGAGCAGGTAGAGGACGGGATAGCTGCGGTCAGAGTCCTCGTAACCGGCAGGGGTGTAGACGGTTGCGCGGCGGTCCATTCCGAGCGTGGGGCTGTTGTACCACACTTTTGCGAGTGTGCCGTGGGGCACTTTGTTGATGGCGTAGAGGTCGGCACGGGCGCTGTCGCCCTCATGGCCGCGCACCAGGAATACGTCGGTGACAGAGCCCACATCGCGGATGCGGTGCACGTTGGCGGGATCGTTGATTTTCAGGCCGTCGACCAGGAAGGAGTAGCTGTAAAGCTCGGGGGCGAGGGGCGAGACGGTGGTGAACTCCCAGAGGCCCTGCTCGTTCCTGGTGAGTGCGCCTTTGCCCGGGGCGTCGAATTCGCCGTAAGGAGTCTTGACCTTCTCGGTGGGCAGGAAGTCGCCGGTTACCTCGACGGAACGGGCGTTGGGGGCGAGGATTCGGAATGTGGCGGTGCCGTCGGCGTTGAGCTGTGGCGAGATGATTTGGGGTACGCCCCAGATGGCCTGCTGGGCATGGGCGCCGGCAGCGAGCAGGACGGCTGCCGCTGCGATGATCAGTTTTTTCATTGTAATTTGGTTATGGGTAAGATTGTATGTGATTGGTCAGGGAAGGGGTGTGATGCACACCGGGCGTGTGAACTTATAATATGAGGGGAGGAGGCTGAGGGGCGCGTCGGCCTGGCCGGTGATGCGGTAGGCCCGGACAGAGTTGCCGTCGCGGGACGCAACGAGCAGGCACGTGCCGTCGGGGGTCACGAACAGGTTGCGCGGATGCACATCGGTGGGCGTGTAGGCCAGGGGGGTGAGAGCTCCGGTGGCGGGGTCGACGGCGAATGTGGCCACGCCGTCGCCCTGGAGGCGATTAGAGGCGAAGAGCAGGGAGCCGTCGGGGGTGATGCGTATGTCGCCGCTGCCCTGGGCATGGAGAGGATCGGCAACGGTGAAGTCTACGGGGGTGAGGCATGTCTGGGGATTGTAGCTGAGGCGGCACACGCGGCCCGAGAGCTCGCCGAGGAGATAGGCAAAGCGGCCGTCGGGATGGAACACGGCGTGGCGCGGGCCTTCTTCAGCCGGGAGCTGCACATAGGGGACGGCGGCAGGTTCGAGGTCGAAGCGGCCGTTCTTGCTGACTATGCGGAACTGGTAGATGCGGTCGGTGCCGAGGTCGTTGGCGAAGAGGAAGCGTCCGTCGGGCGAGGGGAAGACGCAGTGCAGGTGTGATGACGCCTGGCGGCGCGAGCCGGGGGTGCCTCCGGCGAAGGGGATGACGCGTGGCGTGTCGAGGCTGCCGTCGGCGGCGATGGGGAAGATGGAGATGGAGCCGCCGGTATAGTTGGCTGTGACGGCAGCTTTGCCGTCGGGCGAGAGCCAGACGTAGCAGGGTGAGGCCCCGGCTGTGGGCACGGAGTTGATTACGGAGAGCGACTTGCGGTCGGGCGACACGGCCATGGCGTAGAGGGCGGCATCGAGGTTGTTGAGCTCGCTGACGGCGTAGGCGCGCGTGCCGTCGGCATTGGCGGCGATGTACGACGGGCTGGTGATGCCCCGCGACTCGCCGACGGGGGTGAAAGTTGCCGTGGCGGTATCAAAGGTGCAGATGCCGATGGAGGGTTCGCCTTCGGGGGCGTATGAACCGATGAGCAGAGAAATTATGGCGGCTAAAGGTGTAATCATGTTAATCGGGGTGAAAAAATGGAGATGCAGAATTGCAGAGGCAAAGTTCGGAAAAAAGACTGATACGGACAAGGTTAAATGACGTATGAAAATGGCAAAAAGAAAGAAAGGGGGGTTAAATTTTCAGTTAAAAGGTGTTAATATATTTGGTTGGTAAAGCAAAAGTGCCTACCTTTGCACCATCGAAACATCGCGGAGTAGAGCAGTGGTAGCTCGTCGGGCTCATAACCCGGAGGTCG
>JAXJRL010000031.1:0-6205 GCA_036310635.1 Muribaculaceae bacterium
ACGCGCTCCCATTCCTTCATGCGCTCAATGGTGTTCCAGTCCCAGTACATGTTGATGTCGTTGGTGACGGAGTTCACGCCCTTTGAGCGCTCGGCGCCGAGCAGAGCCAGGGTGGCGCCTTCAGAGCCGATTGCCAGCTCGGGCTTTACGGTGGGTTTCTTCCAGGCGAAGTTGTTGGAGTAGGAGATGGTGAACTTTTCGCCCAGGGCTGCCTTCTTGGTGGTGATGAGCACCACGCCGAATGCGCCCTTGATGCCATAGATTGATGCCGAGGCGGCGTCCTTGAGGACCGACACGCCCTCGATGTCGTCCGGGTTTACCACCGACAGGTCGTTGACCTCAACGTTGTCCACCAGGATCAGGGGTGAGGTGGCACCCTGCAGCGAACCGAGCACGCCGCGGATGGACATGGACGGCTTGGAGCCCGGACGGCCGTTTGAGGCGGTCACGTTAAGGCCGGGGACCGAGCCCTGCAGGCCGCTGGTGATGTTGGTGATGGGGCGTCCTTCAAGCTGCTTCTTGACGTCGACGGTGGAGACGGCGCCGGTAAGGTTTACGCGCTTCTGCACGCCGTAGCCCACGGCCACAACCTCCTGCAGAGTGTTGGCGTCGGGCGAGAGCACCACCTTCAGGTCGCGGCCGGTGCCTACGGGCACGGTGCGGGTCTTCATGCCCACGTACGACACTTCCACCTTCTCGTTGGGGCTGAAGTCGCCGGTGATGGTGAAGTTGCCGTCGGCATCGGCTGCCACGGCGCGTCCGCCCACGCGGACCGAGGCGCCCACGGCGGGCTCGCCCTCGTCGTCATAAACGGTGCCGGTAACGGTCGACAGTTTGCCCACCTTGCCGGAAGTGCCGCTGCCGGCACCCTTCAGGCGCGCGTTGCGCGACAGCACGATGCTCGTGCCGTCGATGGCATAGTATACGTCCTTGCCGCTGAGCATGCGGCCCAGCACGTCGCCTATTTTTTCTTTGTTGGCTTTTACAGTCACTTTCTGGCCGAGATTCACATTGTCATTGACAACGAACAGATAGCCGGTCTGCTGCTCCATAAGCTTGATGACCTTGCTGATAGGCTGGTCCTTGACATTGATGGTGACCAGATTGGTGCGCACCTTCTGCGTGGCGTCGAACTCCGTCGGAGCCTTTCCCGCCGCCGCTGGCACAGCGACAGGAGCCATCAGTGCAACCATGGCAAGCACTCTCAGTAGTGCCGGCAGGCGGCGTCGTGCAGCCTGGGCCGAGGCATGTAGATTGTGATACATGATTAGAATGGTTTTGGATTTGATATTTAAGGTGTTTTTTTGTTGGATTTATTCGCAGTGGAATGTGGACACACTCACATTATAATAATATGGCGGCGGTCCTTGTCCTGGGTGTAGCTGAACTGTATGTCGCGCTGCAGCACGTTAAGGGCGTGTACAATGCCCTCGTCAAGATAGAAGCGGCCTGAGAACTGAGCCGCAGCCACCGTCTGGTTGCGGATTTCAACGGTGACGCCGTAGTACTTCTCGAATCGCGACAGAATGTCGGCCATGCGCATGTTGCGGAACGAGACAATGCCGTCAACCCACTCCAGCTGCTCCGAGTTCAAGGCGTGTGCACGGATGGTGCCCGCCGTGTCCAGCTCCAGGCTCTGGCCCGGAGTGAGCCGGAAGGTGCGCTTCGGGGTGGCCAGCGACACCGAGCCTTCAACCAGGCTCAGCGAGAAGGTGGGCGACGTGCGGTAGGCGTCAACATTGAATGTGGTGCCGGTCACGCGCACATCGCCGGCCTTGGTGCCTACAGTGAATGGACGGTCGGCATCCTTCGCCACCTGGAAATAGGCCTCGCCGTCAATCTCCACATGGCGGCTGTCCGAAGCGAACACGCCGGGGAAACGCATGGTGGTCTGGGAATTGAGCCATACACTGGTGCCGTCGGCAAGCGTGAGCTGCAGGCGCTGGCCCGGTGGAACCACCAGTGTCTGCATCGGCGAGTCCATGCTCGGTGTGGCCGCAACGAAACGATAGGCGAAAATTGACACCACGGCCACTACGGCGGCTGCGGCAACTGTTGCAGTCCAGCGCAGCATGCGCGGCGTGCGGCGACGTACCGGTGCTGACTGCGCCTCGTCGGGAGCCAGGCACATGGCTGTGTCGTAGAACCGTCGCTCGCGCATATACGTTTCCAAGGCCTCGGGGCCGGATTCAACCCAGCGGCGTATGTCGGCGCGTTCACGGTCGGAGCATTGTCCGCTAAAATATCTGTAAAGAAAGTCTTTGTTCATGGATTCGGATTTCAGGCGAAAGTGGTGATGACTGGTGAGGGAGCGGCGTGGCGTCAGGCTGAGAAAAGACCTCTCGCATGTCGCGCTCTATCATATATAGCGGTTATGGACACAGATACCCTAACACTTTTTTGCACTTTTTTTCATAAAATTTCGCCGCCTCCCCCCAAAAGCCCGCAAGCATATAGTTTTCACCCCAAAAATTGTTGACTTGAATAAAAAATCATTAAATTTGCAATCCACTCCCGTGCCAGGGCTATGAGGATTATGAGCAGCAACGAACCAAAAAACACCACATCCGTCTTCCTGCAGCTGTTTGAAAAGCGTAATCGCTTCGAACGGTTCGCGGCGCTCTACATCCATGATGCAGAGACCGTCCGCGACATAGTCATGGACAGCTACCACTACATGTGGGAACGACGCGAAAGCCTCGACATGGGCGGGAATGTCGAAGCCTATATGTACAGCATGGTCAAGAACCGGTGCCTCGACCACCTGCAGCGCCTAACCGTGCGCCAGAGCGTGGAGGAGAAAATGATGACCGATGCCGAGTGGGAGCTGCAGATGAACATCACCACCCTCAAAGCCTTCGACCCCACATGGCTCTACGACAGCGAGCTGACAGAGCGCATCCGACAGGCCGTGGACCGGCTACCCGAGCGCACACGCCTCATATTCACCATGAGCCGCCAGCGCGAAATGACCTATGCCGAGATTGCTACCGAACTCCAAGTGTCCGTCAAGACGGTGGAGTTCCACATCACCCGCGCCCTGCGTGCCCTGCGCGCCGACCTCGGCGACCTCTTCCTCCTCGCCATTCTCCTGTCAGCTTGATACTCCCCTGTATATTAGCTATTTGCGCTGCAAAAGATAGGGAAAGGCGGTGCGTAGGTGGAGGAGCGCGGTCAGTGACATGGCCATGCCGAGCCAGTAGTGCCACAGGCCGAGGCCTGGGATGCGCACGGGCGAGGCGAGTTTCACTATACCGGTGATGACGACGGCGGCAAGAAGCACAAGGAGTGCCCATGTGTCGGCCACGAAGAAGGCGTGTTGGCGGCGCATGGGGCGCAGCCATTTGAAGTAGGCGCCGATATGGACCGCGGCGCATCCTGTCATCAGGAATCCGAAGCCGTAGTGCACGGCTTTGAGCACACCGCGGGGCTGGATCAGGATGCCGTGGGCTTTGAGGTGGAGCATGATGCCGGTGATGAGGACTATGGCGAATGATATGGTCAGGAGCCAGTCCACTGCCTTGCGGGTTTTCTTGCTGGGTGTCATTGCGTTTATGTTTAGGATTTGAATGCGTTTTATGTTTAAGTAAGTGTTCAAATTAAACCGATATAAGTAAATGCAATTATCTTTTATGCGCTATGATTGTTCTTTTTGGTCACTTTGACTTTGTCGTTCAGTCACATAGCTCGCTATGTTCCTTCACTTCGCAGCCAAATTGCCTCAAAAATAACTTCGCATATCACATAAATTTAATTTGACCACTTACTTATTTAAAACGTACGCATTCGCGCTAATGTTGCTCTGGTGCGTTTAATTTCCGCTCAAAAGTGAATCGGCTGGCGCAAAAGTGGCTTGAATTCGCTTTTTTTCACTACCTTTGTCACATCGGTTGTAATTAAATCATACAAAACAATATAAAACACGCCATGTCAATTCTGAAATCCAATCTGCCCGTGGGCCTGTGCAGCGACCACGCCGGTTTTGAACTGAAAAGCATAATCGAAGGCTATCTGACGGCCATGAATGTGGCTTATGTTGACTTCGGCACCGAGTCGGAGGAATCGTGCGACTATCCCGACTACGCGCACCCTTGCGCCGAGGCCGTGGAGCAGGGTAAGGTGTATCCCGGCATAGCCATGTGCGGCACCGGCAACGGCATAGCCATGACCCTCAACAAGCACCAGGGCGTGCGCGCCGCTCTGTGCTGGACCAAGGAGATAGCCCGTCTGGCTCGCGCCCACAACGACGCAAACGTGCTGGTGATGCCTGCACGCTTCATCAGCCCCGAGGAGGCCATCGGCATTCTGGAGACTTTCCTGGAGACGCCCTTCGAGGGTGGCCGCCACCAGCGCCGAATCGACAAGATTCCCGTGCACTGACTGCGGTCCGCCTCACAGTGCAACGCATAACGGGACCGCGCCGACCTGAGCGCGGCCCCGATTTTTTGTATTGACGTCCGGATTTGTTGAAAATTTTTGACAGGCCGATGACTCCGCCGCACAAACCAAAAGCACCGACGGAGTGTTGTAATGTTGCCTGCCGGCGCCATTGAGCCCGGCTACATTCGCACAGTCAACTTACGTTCATCACACTCACATTATCTGTCCACGTGACCGCAAAACCTTTCAAAAAAATAGCCAAATGGCTGTCCCTCCTGTTGTTGGGACTGCTTCTGCTGGTGCTCGCCCTCGTCATGGCCATTTACACGCCGTGGGTGCAGGATGCGGCGCGTCAGGCCGTTGTAAATATGATGAACCGCAAGCCCGGCACCGAGTTCGCCCTCGAAAGCCTGCGCATACGGTTCCCGCTCGAGGTCACTGCCGGTAGTCTGTGCTGGAAGCAGAACGGCGACACAATGGTGGCCGTGGAGAGCCTCAATGCCGATGTGCGCCCGCTGGCGCTGCTCCGCGGCGAGGTGGATGTGGCCGAGGCCGACCTGCTCAACGGCGTATACAATCTTGGCAACACTGATTCGGCAACGATGATCCGCATCCATGCCGACTCGGTGCACATCAGCCCCGCCAAGGTGCGCCTGTCGCCGATGGACATCAGTGTGGACGACGGTCTGATTGACGGCGGCCGTGTGAGCCTTTGGCTCAATCCCGACCCGCCTAAGACGCCCACCGACACCGCTGCGGCCAATCCGCTGACCGTGCGCGTCAGGAATCTGGACGTGCGCCGTCTGGGCTTCGACATGCAGATGCTGCCCACCATCGACTCGCTGTGTGTGATGATCGGTTCGGCCCGCCTGCAGAACGGAGCCATCGACCTCAAGGCCCAGACTGTCGACATCGGCTCGTTCACGGGCAATGCCCTGGATGCCGCATACATAGCCGCCGACTCAGCCACCATAGCCAACACGCGCGTGGCTCCGGTTGACAGCACCGCCGCACCCGCAAAGCCGTGGCAGGTGAGGGTGAAGGAGTTTGCCTTCGACCACTCGCGCGGACTTTACACCACCGCCGGCTACAAGCCTCTGCCCGGCCTTGACTTCGGCTACATACAAGTGGGCGACCTGAGCCTCTCGGCCAACGATTTCTACAATTGCGCCACCACAGTCGACATCCCCCTCAAGGTGCACGGCACTGAGCGCTGCGGCGTGACCCTCACCGCCGACGGCACCCTGCACGTCACTGCCGACGGACTGAAGTTCGACAAGTTCAATGTAACAACCCCCAACGGCACGACCCTTGCCGCCGACGGCTCCATGGGCATGGGCGACATGGCCACTGATCCGTCGATACCCGTGCAGCTGACCGCCACAGGCAAGGTGTCGGTGGCCGACGTCCGGCTGATGTTCCCGGTGATGAAGCCATATCTGGCGCCGTTTGGCGCACGTTCGGCTCTGAGTGCCGACATGGATGTGGCCGGCACAATGGGACGTCTGCGCATAGCGCGCCTCAAGTTGTCAGTTCCCGGCGTGTTCAGCCTGCAGGGCAACGGCAAGCTGCTCAATGTGATGAACCCCGCGAAACTCGGCGGCGACATAAGCATGAGTGGCAGCCTGGGCCAGGTGGAACCGTGGGTGAAACTGCTGATGCCGGCCGCCGGAGTGCGCATACCGCCCATGAGCCTCACCGCCGACGTGCACATGGACCGCGGCGCTTACAGCGGCAACGTGCATGCCTCCACCCGTGGCGGCGAAATAGGCCTGGACGGAAGTTTCAACGGCCGTGCCAGCGACTACGATGTGGCCCTGAACAC
>JAXJRL010000032.1:0-4007 GCA_036310635.1 Muribaculaceae bacterium
CGTCGATAGTGTTGGTGGCCGAAAGCCCCGTGACCGGCGGCGCCATGGGCCTGGCCGAGCGCGTGAAGAACGAATATCCCGGCTACGATGTGCGTGTGTCCATCCTGGGCCACCTGCAGCGCGGCGGCTCGCCCACTGCCCACGACCGCATCCTTGCATCGCGCATGGGTTCCGCAGCCATCGACGCCCTGCTCGAGGACCAGCGCAACGTGATGATCGGCATCAAGAACGACGAGATTGTCTATGTGCCCTTCTCCAAGGCCATCAAGAATGACAAGCCCATCAATCGCGACCTGCTCGCCACTCTGCGCCGCCTCTCCATCTGATGCCCGCGGAGGCTCCTGAAAAAGATTAACGGTGTGCCCGACCCATGCGGTCAGGCACACCGTTTTTAAGTTTATGCGGCACTCGGTTCAGAGCAGGGCGGCGAGGCCGGGGATAAGAGCGGGGTCGGTGGCGGCGTCCTCGTCGGCGGTCCAGCCGCGGCCCTTGATCCATGCGGTCCGGCAGCCCAGCGAGCGTGCCGGCAGAATGTCCTTGCGCAGCGAGTCGCCCACCACGAGCACTTCGTCGGGCTTCAGACCCAGGGCGACCACGCCGAGCATGAATATGCGCGCGTCGGGCTTGCGCACACCCACCACGGCACTCTCGATCACGCCCCGGAAGTAGCGGCGCAGGTCGTAGGCGCGGAGCACCTCGTCGACGTTGCCGTAGAAATTGCTCACCAGCACCAGGGGATAGCGCTCGCTGAGAGCGGCCAGCACGGGGCGGGCCTCGTCCACACAGCGGCGGGCGTAGTCGTCGCAGTAGCGGGCTACGGCGGCAGCGGCGGCTTCGGCATCCTTGCCGGCGAGGGCCTCGGGCCGTACACGTGCCAGCTCATCGAGCTCGATGCGTGCCTTTTTGAGCAGCAGTGTGTGGAAGTCGTCGCCGGGGAGGATGTGGCGCACACGCGCCAGCTCGCGCTCGGCATGGACATAGCACTGTCGGAAGATGTCCTCGGGCACGTCGATGCCTGCGGTCTCCCAGCCCTGGAGCAGGATGTGGCTCCAGTGGTCGCCGCGGGTGTCGATGGTGCCTCCGTAGTCGAATATTATGCCTTTCACCCCCTGCAGCAGAGGGTTGGCGGATTCAGTATTTGTCATGATTGATGGCGTTGGTGAAGTTGCGGCAAATCTTCTCGTGGCGGCGGACCATGTAGATCAGCAGCAGGTTGAGCACCACGAGCTCGAAGGCGAAGTATAGCCAGGGCATCTTGAGAAACAGCGACACGAACAGGGCGATGCATCGCCAATTGAAGGACAGGATGTTGGTGTACTTCATCAGCGGCAGCGATGCGGCGCGGAAGGCCTGGCGGAACTGCACGGGCGGTGTCTGGCTCGGCCAGCGCTTGGCCAGGGCGGCGCGGAGAGCCTGCATGCGCGGTGTCCACTGCTCCTGGCTGACGGTGTAGTTGGTGTAGACGAACAGCACCAGCTTCTGCCAGAAGTTGCGGCTCCAGCTCAGCTCGGCGAGCTTGGCCTTGAGGTGTTTGGACTGCTCCAGCTCGCTGCCGTCCTCGCCCTTGAGGAAGTAGAGGTGGAACTGGCGGTAGTAGTCGGCCATGGCTGCCTGCTTGGCATGGCACAGGCCGGTGACAATTGCCACTGTCCAGATCACCCACGGATGGGCCTCGAAGAATGAGGATGTGACGTTCTCGCGCAGGCAGATGGCCACGTAGATGGTGAAGAACCACACGTCGCCGGCCATGCCGTCGAGGATGCGGCCTATGCGCGAGTACTGGTGGGTCATGCGCGCCAGCTGTCCGTCGGCGCTGTCGAATGAGTTGGCCCATACCAGGAGCACCATGCCCAGCACGTTGATCCACAGATTGTTGAAATAGAATGCCACGCCGGCGCCGATGCCCAGGAATATGGATGCGATGGTGATCACGTTGGGGGTGACGCCCAGACGCGCGGCCAGGCATGCCCACATGTAGCCGATGGGGCGGTAGAATGCCAGGTCGATGTGTTCCTCGGTGTCGTTGCTCTTGAGCGAGTCGCGGTAGCTCGATTTTTTGGCCAGCTCTGCGGGCGTCAGCTCAGCCTGCCCGTCGGCCGTATTGTTGGTCTTTGTTTCGGTCATTAATCTTACTGTTTCGTTGACAACTCCGTTAAGCGGTCACTGGCGTGCGGCCTTGATGCAGCCCATGATTGCGCGTGCAATCTGCGGTCCGGCCTCCTGTCGGCAGGGCGCGAAGCTGGGCCAGTCGTTGAAGTCGATGATCTGTATGCTGCCGTCGGTGCCGATGATGCAGTCGCCGCCGTAGACCACCACGTCGAGGGTCTCGGCCGCCTGCTGGCAGATGTCGCGCAGGTAGTCCTCGTCGAACTTTATGCCCTGTGCGGGGCCGTTGATGGCCTCGGCGCCGTACTTGCTGTGGCCGGCGTCGAAGGGGTAGAACCAGTAGAAGAAGTTGGTGCCGCGCACGCCGTAGAACTTTACGAGGTCGCCCTCCAGATGTATGTTGATGACGGCGCGCTTGATGCCGCGGAGGAAGTACTCCTGGAGCACCTCCTGGGCCTCCTGCGGGTGGCGCACGAAGCTCACGTCCTCCTTGTGCATGGCGTGGAAGTCGCCGCGCTTGATCCAGCAGCGCTCTATTCCGGCCTCCTTGAGGGCGTCAACCACGCCTTCGTCGGTGTTGACCATCAGGCTCTTGGGGTAGGGGATGCCGGTGCCCACGAGTATGCGGGTCATGCGCTCGCGCGTGCAGTTCTCGATGCCGTAGCCCGAGTTGATGACCAGCGCACCGCGGTCCTCGCACTCCTGGAGCAGATGGATTGACTTCTGCTCGCGGCACATGTTCACTATGATGTCCTCGCTGACCTGGCCGGCGATGAACTGGTCCTCGGTGTAGACGCGCACCTCGCATCCGCGCTTGCGGAGCTCCTCAGCCACGATGTTGAAGATGGCTGCATCGTTGCCTATGTGGTTGGGCGAATAGGCGCCGGCACGCATTATGCCGGCAATCTTTATGTCAGACATGTTGTTTGTTAAGGTTTTTCCTTGTTTTTGGGCGAACGGCGGCCATGGACCGGCGTTGCGCCTGTGATAATAATCTGTTTCAGATGTGCTGAGCCGTGAGGCATGTGCACATTCTATCGCAAAGTTACGAAAACCCTCCGAAATGCCCAAATATTACTGCACAGGCGCATATATAACGGCAGCGCCTGCGGGCCGCGTGGGCCTGCAGGCGCTGGTATGGGGGTGTATGAGTGTATGGTCAGCGGATCACCACCTTGGTGGCGGTTTTGCCTGAGCGGCGTATGTACAGGCCGGGAGCAGCGTTGTCGCCGCTCACCTCCACGCCTTTCAGGTCATAGAGCTTGGCGCTGCCGGTGGCGTTGTCGGCGGCGATGTCGTCAACGCCGTTGGTCTTGGGGTCGAGGGCTGTGTGCACGGTGTGCAGACCGAGCACCGAAATCTTGCATGTTTCGTTGGCGCTGTTGCCGATGGCGAATGCCACCGAGCTGAACTTCAGGGGGAAGGATGCGAAATCGCTGTGGTCAACGAAGTCCGACACGGGGACGGTCAGCACATATGTGCCCTGGCTGTCGGCCGCGGGCAGGGCGTAAGTTTTCGACACAGTGCGCTGTCCGGGAGCGCCTGCCACCAGAGTCATTTCCTTGATTTTGGTGGTGTTGGGCTGGAATGCGATGCGGATTGAGTCGGGCAGTGCCACGGTCTCAACGTCGGGCTTCACGGTCACGCCGTGCGAGCCCGTTACATATACGCCTGTAACGCCTACGGTCTGGACGTTGAGGCGCGCGCGGCGCATTACGTCGAGAGTGGCAAGCGCCTCGGTCTCTTCAAATCCTTCTGCTAAAAACAAATAAAACATAAGCTGCTCCTTTCAGTTGAGCGTTATCCCGATGAACACATTGTCGGGCGGGTTTTCGTTTGTAAGCGGGCGCAGCATTCCGCAGATTTCGCGCTTTGCTCCCGCAAGAAGCGGATTCGCGCCC
>JAXJRL010000033.1:0-2713 GCA_036310635.1 Muribaculaceae bacterium
ATCTTAAAATCCACTAACTTTTCCAAAACGCTTGACAAATCCAAACAAAAGCAGTAACTTTACGCATGTTTGTGGCGGAGGCCCTTCCACGGCCCTTCTGCCGCACTCATGGAACGACAAAAACACATGATTGGAGACAAAACCATACTTGACCTAACCTGCGGACACCAGACTCCGTTCTATCTTTACGACATACCCCTGCTCGAAGCCACGCTCGCCACGGCCAAAAAAGCCATGGACGGCCGCGACGACTTCAAACTCCACTATGCCGTCAAGGCCAACACTTGCCCCACCATCCTCGAAACCGTGCGCCAGTACGGATTCGGAGCCGACACCGTAAGCGGCGGAGAGGTGGAGTGCGCTCTGCGCGCCGGCTTCCCCGCACGTCGCATCATGTTTGCCGGCGTGGGCAAAACCGACGCCGAAATCCGCCTGGCCCTCCGCAAGGGCATCGGCTGCCTCAACGTGGAGTCGGTCGAAGAGCTCGAAGTGGTCAACAAAATTGCCGCCTCCATGGACGTCACCGCGCCCGTTGCCCTGCGCATCAACCCCGACATCGACGCCCACACCCACCACTATATCACCACCGGCGTGGCCGAGAACAAGTTCGGCATCGACATCTCCCGAGCTCGCCGGGCTGTGGACACAGCCACGGCCATGGACCACATCAACTTCCGCGGCCTACACTTCCACATCGGCTCACAGATCACCGACCTCTACCCCTACGAAGTTCTGTGCACACGCGCCATCCAGCTCGTGGACAGCCTCGAAGCCGACGGCATACGCTGCCAGGTAGTCAACTTCGGCGGCGGCCTCGGCGTGGACTACGACAACCCCGCGCAGCATCCCGTGCCCCCCTTCCAGGAGTATTTCGACATCTTCAAGCGCCTCACTCCCAAGGTGGAAGGACGCACATACCACTTTGAGCTCGGCCGAGCCCTCGTGGCACAGTGCGGCTCGCTCATCACCCGCGTGCTCTTCGTCAAGCAGGGCTTGGACCGCCGCTTCGTCATCGCCGACGCCGGAATGACCGAACTCATCCGCCCCGCACTCTACCAGGCCCTCCACCGCATCGATAACATTTCGGCCAACGTGGCCGAACGCGGAGCCGCTCAGCCCTACGACATAGTGGGCCCCGTCTGCGAAAGCTCCGACATCTTCGCCACAGAGTACCCCCTGCCCCCCACACAGCGAGACGACATCCTGGCCATCCGCTCGGCCGGCGCTTACGGCGAAATAATGGCCTCAAACTACAACTGCCGCACTCTCGCCCCCTCGCTCTTCTACACCGAACACCCCTGAACCGCTCCCCTCACCCTCTCCCCACAGTGCAGAAACAATAAAACCAACAACCATAAAAAATCAATTTATTCACCATCCTATTAGTTAAAATCATGAATTACCTGACTAATGACAAATTAGTGATTGTCGGCGCAGCCGGCATGATCGGTTCTAACATGGCTCAGACTGCCATCATGATGGGCCTCACCCCCAACATCTGCCTCTACGACCCCTATGCTCCCGGTCTGGAAGGCGTTGCCGAAGAGCTCATGCACTGCGGCTTCGAAGGTCTGAACCTCACCTTCACCTCCGACATCGCCGTTGCCCTCAAGGACGCCAAGTACATCGTCAACTCCGGCGGTGCTGCCCGTAAGGCCGGCATGACCCGTGAAGACCTCCTCAAAGGCAATGCCAAGATCGCCGAGGAGTTCGGTCAGAACGTCAAGAAATACTGCCCCGATGTTAAGCACATCGTTGTCATCTTCAACCCCGCTGACATCACCGGCCTCATCACCCTCCTGTGGTCCGGCCTGAAGCCCTCTCAGGTTTCCACCCTCGCCGCTCTCGACAGCACCCGTCTCCGCAGCGAACTCGCCAAGTGGTTCAAAGTTCCCGCTGACGAAATCAAGAACTCTCGCACTTTCGGCGGCCACGGCGAGCAGATGGCCGTATTCGCCTCCACCACCACCGTCAACGGCAAGCCCCTCACCGAGCTCATCGGCACCGAGGCTCTCCCCACCGAGGAGTGGGAGAAACTCCGCGTTCGCGTTATCCAGGGCGGTAAGAACATCATCGACCTCCGCGGCCGCAGCTCCTTCCAGAGCCCCGCTTACGTTTCCATCGAAATGATCGCCGCTGCCATGGGTGGCAAGCCCTTCCGCTGGCCTGTTGGCACATACGTTAACAACGACCGTTTCCACAACATCATGATGGCCATGGAAACCAACGTTACCGCCGACGGCGTTGCCTGCACCCCCGTTAAGGGCACTCCCGAGGAAGAGGCCGAGCTCGAAAAGAGCTACGAGCACCTCTGCAAGCTCCGCGACGAGGTTATCGAAATGGGTGTGATGCCCACCATCGACAAGTGGGACACCATCAACCCCAACCTCTCCGCCAAAACCTGCTAATCAGCACCACCCGGCCCAAAAGCCACCAGTGCTAATCAGCACACATAATCCCTAAAAACAGGACGCACCGCCCCAAGCAGTGCGTCCTGTTTCCATTACCCCCACCTCCATCACCCCATCAAGCGCATTAGCCTTATTGGGACTATTCTCAGCTAGCCCAGAAGGCTCAGAAGCCCCAGCCGGCCCAGCTGGCTCAGAAGGCTCAGTCTGTCTTTCCCTGAAAAAAGTTGACTCACAAACAACCAACTTTATGAATCAATTAAAAAGGATAGAAGCACGGCTTAGAGTCCTCGCTCTTTATGAAG
>JAXJRL010000034.1:0-1685 GCA_036310635.1 Muribaculaceae bacterium
CCTCTTCCCATTCCGAACAGAGAAGTTAAACCCCGCCACGCCGATGGTACTGCGAAAGTGGGAGAGTAGGTAACCGCCCCCTGTAACCGAGAGGATCACGCAAACAGCGTGGTCCTCTTTTTTTATCCAGCCTCATCACAATCATCACACCTCTCATACCTTCTCATCCCGCCATGACCACAACAGACTATTTTGACGCAAATGCTTCAATGAATCGGTCTGCCGATAAAGACAATACCATTGCAGTAGGGCGCTTTGCCCCCTCCCCAACAGGCCGAATGCATCTGGGAAACATCTATGCCGCTGTCATGTCGTGGCTCGATGTGAAATGTCGTGGAGGCCGCTGGATTCTTCGTCATGAAGACCTTGATCCCCAGCGCTCCAAGCTTGAGTATGCAAAAATCATCGAGGACGACCTCCATTGGCTCGGTCTCGAATGGGATGAGGGCGGCCTTGATAACATCGGCGGTAATGGACCATATTTGCAGAGCCTCCGCCACGGCATATACCTAAGAGCCCTCGCAAAGCTTCAAAACACCGGCATGTGCTATCCATGCACTTGTACCCGCGCTGAACTCCGAGCTAGTTCCGCTCCACACCTGAGTGACGGACGGTTGATCTACTCCGGAAAATGCCGCCCAACAGATCTCCCACGTGATTTCCATCAACTTTCAAAGGACAAGGACCGTTATGCCGTCCGCCTTGCCGTCCCGGACCGCTATATTGAGTTTGACGATGCCGTTTACGGCCACCAGTCTGTAAACATTGCCAAAGAATGTGGCGATTTCGTTCTGCGCCGCGCCGACGGAGCCTGGGCATACCAGCTCGCCGTGGTTGTTGACGATATGCTCATGGGCGTAAACCGAGTGACCCGCGGCTGCGACCTCCTGCTTTCAGCGGCTCAGCAGACCTATATTTACAGCCTTCTCGGGGGCAAAGCCCCGGCCTATATGCATCTCCCCCTCATATGCAACGAAGCAGGTCAGCGCCTATCCAAGCGCGACCAGTCGCTCTCAATGGCCGTTCTCCGTCAGTCCTCAACCCCCGAACGCATTCTCGGCCTTATAGCTCAAGTCTCTGGCCAGCAGCCCACACCGGCACCAATCTCGTTGCCTGAACTTCTGGGCATCTACAATGAAACAAGAATCCCGACATCAAACCAAATCCTCCCATCATAATGCCGAAGGCTTTCCTCAAATTCGCATCATACATGCAGGTCGTCGCCATTATTTTTGTGGTACTGAGCCACTCACTCCATCAGTATCCGGACGGCAACCTTGGTCGCACCACCTACGCCTACCTCATTTCAGCAGCCCTGGGTGTCGCCCTGTTCATGTTCGTTTCGGGAATGTTGCTTGCTTACGCATCTACGCCTGATCAAGGCAGTTACACCCGATTTCGCAGTTTCACATTCGCCAAATGCAGGCGCCTGCTGGTGCCGTTCGTGGTGCTCACGCTCGTGACCTTTGTCCCCCGCAGCCTAATGTCGGGCTATGCTGACGATGCCATCACCCTGTCGCTCGGCTCCCTGATCGGCGCCTTCTTTGATTCCCAAACCCTCGTAATCCCATATCTTTGGTTCTTGCAGAGCTGTTTCACCTTGCTGGTCCTTTGCTATGCATTCCTGCTTCTATGCGCCAAATTGAGCGTGAAAACATTCTTTGCCGACACCGTGTTGCTCACCA
>JAXJRL010000035.1:0-5628 GCA_036310635.1 Muribaculaceae bacterium
GGTGTAGGTGGCGCGGGCGTTGAGCAGGGCGTAGGATTCTACGGACTGTTCGGTGTGCATGTGGCAGATGCCGAGAGTGCGGGGGTAAGCAGGAGCAGGGTTAGTTTTTCATTGTGTCAGGGGGTGCGGGCTTTGGCGAGGAGAGCGTCGAGGTAGGGGGTGGCGCGGATGGCGGCGGCGCGCTCGAGGTAGGGGAGCGCTGTGGCATAGTCGCCGGCGACCATATAGTAGTTGCCTAAGTCGAGCAGGGTGAGATAGTTGCCGTGGTCAACGCTGAGCACACGCTGCCACACGCCGATGGCCGAGGGGATGTCGCCGGTGAGCATGTAGCCTTCGGCGAGGATGCGGAGGTAGAAGACATCGTCGGGGAGCCCGCGGAGCATCGACGAGGCGAGGGCTATGATTTCAGGACCGTTGTTGCGGAAGGTGTAGAAGCGCAACAGGTCGCTGTCGACAACACGGGCAAAGTAGGGGTAGGCGCCCTTGATACGCTGAAGCATAGCGGGATAGACATCGGGATGGCCGATGGCTAAGGCGTTGTTCTCGATGGCCCGGAAGAGCGAGTCGGTGGGCACGAGGGCGTGGAGCGAGCGCTCGAAGAGCATGACGGCCACGGTAGTGTCACCGGCCACGACGGCCGAGTTCATGGCACCGGCATAGGCGTCGACACTGTCGGGTCGCAGATCGATCATTCGGGTGTAAATGGCGTTGACGCTGCTCCATTCCTCGTCGGCGACGGCCTGCGAGACTTTGCGGCTCAGACGCGCGAGTTCGGCATCGTCAGCGGCGGACGCAGTGAAGGCCGTGCAGAACAATGAAGCAAGTATGAGCCATAGCGACAGCCGGGAGGGCCGTATGGGGTGGTCAGAGGTATTTGTCGCCATAGGCAATTTTGGCGTCGTTGACCATTAGTTTGATGCGCTGTTCCTCGCTCTTGGGACAGATAAGCAGGACGTCGCCCGAGTCGGCGATGATATAGTCTTCGAGGCCCTGGACCACGACGAGCTTGTTCTTGTCGACGGCAAAGATGTTGCCGTGGGCCTCGTAGGCGAGGACGGCGCAGTTCTGGGTGACGTTGCGCTGCGAGTTCTTGGGCGAGATGTCGTAGAGGGCGCTCCAGGTGCCGAGATCGTTCCAGCCCAGGTCGACACATTCGACATAGACGTCGGAGGATTTCTCCATGACGGCGTAGTCGATGGAGATGGCGGGAGCGGAGGCGAAGTTTTCGTTGATGAAGTCGATTTCGTGCGCGGTGCCGAATACGGCGGCGCTACGGTCGAATACGGCGGCAATCTCCGGGGCGTATTCGTGGAGGGAGCGGAGCATAGAGTCGGCGCGCCAGAGGAAGATGCCCGAATTCCAGAAGAATTCGCCGCTGTCGACGAATACCTTGGCGAGGTGGCGGTCGGGTTTCTCGGTGAAGGTTTTGACGCGGAGTATTTCCTTGTCGCCGGGGGCAGGTTCGCCCACCTGGATGTAGCCGTATCCGGTTTCGGGACGTGTGGGCTTGATGCCGAGGGTAAGGAGGGCGTTGTTGGAGGCCACGAAGTCGAATCCGTGGCCGAGGGCATGCTCAAACTCTCTTTCTCGGGTAATCAGGTGGTCGCTTGGTGCGACGACCATAACTGCGTCGGGGTCTTTTGCGAGGATATGATAGCAAGCCCAGGCGATGCAGGGTGCGGTGTTGCGGCGGGCCGGTTCGAGCAAAATGTTGTCGGCGGCAATGTCGGGGAGCTGTTCATGCACGAGGGGAGCGTAGCGGCTGTTGGTTACGACAACGACGTTTTCTTTCGGTACGAGAGGGAGGAGGCGGTCGTAGGTCATCTGCAGCAGTGTGCGGCCTGTGCCGAAAAAGTCGATGAACTGTTTGGGGCGTTCGGTGCGGCTATAGGGCCAGAAGCGGCTGCCTATGCCTCCGCACATGATTACGCAATAACGGTGTGAAATATTTTCGGTTGAATTTATAGTCATGATATACAGCGGTTTAAAGGTATAATGTAAAAAGGGTTGGTGTAAGCGCAGGCGACAGGAGCGAAACGCACGACTAAATTACAAAAACAATCGGAAAGAAAAAAGTGTAACGGCAGAAAAAACCCTCACAGTGCCTACGGGGATGTGATTTATGTTTATTAATTTTATAAGATTTATTACAGCCGGCTTAGTTTGGGGATTTTTTTGTACTTTTGTGGCTGTTTTCTCTCTTCTATGAGTTTTTTCACACTTTTTTATTCTTTTTACATCTTTTCTTTCATTTTCCTTTCAACATGATTGAGGATAACAGCAGGAAGCTCGGGTTTGGTGCCCTTGTGGCGATAGTATTCGGCATGATGGTGGGCTCGGGCATCTACAATATACCGCAGAACATGGCGGTGTCGTCGGGACTTACCGGCGTACTGATAGCCTGGGGTGTGACGGCACTATGCATACTGTCGCTGGTGGCGACGTTCAAGACCTTGGGCGACCGCCGTCCCGACCTCGACGCGGGCATCTATCAGTATGCGCACGAAGGATTCGGCAAATACCTGGGTTTCAATATGGCATGGGGCTACTGGCTGAGTACGTGCATCGCCAACATAGCCTATGCGGCGATGCTCAACGACTCGTTCGGAGCTTTCTTCCCCGAGCTGCTGAAGCACGGCTGGGCGACATTCGTGTTTGGCACGGTGCTTATCTGGCTGATGTGCGGACTGCTGCTGCGCGGCATACGCACGGCACGCATAGTGAACTTTGTGATGGCGGCCCTGAAGGTGTGCGCTATAGGATTTATAGTGGTGCTGTTGTGGATATACGCCAGTGTGTCCGGTCTTGAGAGCGCCCTGACTACGGGCGGCCCGGAGAGTCTGTGGGAACAGGTGAGCGGCACTATGATGGTGACGCTGTTCTGCTTCATAGGCATAGAAGGCGCCGTGATGATGTCGGCACGTGCGAAGAATCCCCGGCATGTGGGCAAGGCGAGTGTGGCCGGCTTCTCATTGGCATGGCTGCTGTATGTGCTTGTGGCCGTGCTGAGTTTCGGCATCATGAGCAAGGCAGGTCTGTCGGGACTCGACGACCCTTCGGTGGCCTACGTGCTGAAACGCTGCGCCGGCGACTGGGCATACTACTTTGTGATAGTGTCGGTGATAGTGTCGCTCTTGGGCGGCTGGCTGGCCTGGAACCTCGTGTGCTCGCAGTGCGCGATGGAGGCCGCCGAGGTGGGCGTGTTCCCGCATCGCTTCCTGCGGATGAACGGCAATGGGATGCCGTCGTATGCCACGGTGGCGTCGGCGGTGATGATGGAGATGTTCCTTATGGTGGTGATACTGTCAGACGACCTCTATCTGTCGGCGGTGAACATCACGGGCATGATGGTGCTTCCGCCCTACCTTATGTGCGGCCTTTATCTGTGGAAAGCCAGCTACCGCCCCGCCGAACTTGGAAATCCGGGGAGGGTGAAACTGGCAAGATTCCGTGCGGCCGGCGTGGCATGCACGCTGAGCTGCGGATGGATGATATGGGCCGGAGGCGTCGACCTTCTGCTCCAGACCACGATATTCTATCTGCCCGGGGCGGTGTTCTATATGATGACCTGCAACAATGGGCGGCATATTATGTCGAAGCAAGCGTTTCTGGCGGCGTTCAGCCGCGGCGAGCGCTGGCAGTTAGGCCTTATCGCCGCCGGAGCCGTTGTCAGCGGAATTATGCTGATTTGTGGATGAGGGGGATGAGCCGCCGGAGAAGAAAGTTTTGGTCGGGGAAGGAAATTAGTCGAGATGTCGCTTTGTTTTGTCGATAAGGAATCTGCGGAGCGGTGCGGCCCAGCGGTTGTCGCTGCACGATGCCTCGTTTTCGAGTATGGAGAGAGCCTGCCAGAGGACTATGGCGGCGGCGACGATACGCGTCGCCGTGAGTCCGTGAAACACGGGAGTGCCTCCGAAGATGGCCGAGTCGACGCCGTGTGCCAGTAGTATGGCGGCATAGATGCGTGCGAGGGCGGCGACAGTGCGCCCGAACTTGCGTGAAGAGAATCGCGAGGCATCGGCGTGGGCTTTGGAATGTCTGGCAAGCCGCCGGCCGAGGCGCCAGGCCGAGATGCAGTCGGTGATGACGATGGCCGTGCAGAGGTAGATGAGTGGCAGAGTCGGGGCGATGAAAGCGCCTATGGGTGCGAGGATGGCGATGACAGCCATTTTGAGAGTGAATGGTTCGTTCATAGCTTTGTGGGGTTTAGGGGGTTGGCGGAAGGTGGCGGGCTGCGCGCAGGAAGAAGAAGCCAAGGAGGCCGGCGGCGCCGACAAGGAAGATGAGGCGGACGGTGGAGATGCCCTGAGCGGCGATGGCAGCGGCAGGGGGCGGCGACTGCGAGCTTGCCGTGGCGAGGGTGTCGGCGGCGGTCGTATCGGCGGCGGCATGGGCGAGGGTCAGGCGGCGGAAGTCGCTGCTGCTGAGGCGGACAGCGAGGCGGGAAGCTGTCAGGCGGGCGCTGGGTGGAGGAGAGGGCTCGGAGTTCTCGGAGAGCTCGGAGCTGTCTGCTTCGGGGAACCGCCAGTCGAGGACGGGGTCTTCGAGGGTGATTTCGATGACTGTTTGGGAGGAGTCGGCGGCGGCCACGGCGGTTTTGTCCGAGGCTGTGTGGCGGAAGGAGGCACCGGTGAGGGTCGATGTTTTGGCACCCGAGCAGGAGCTGAGTGTGGCGGCGATGGCTGCGGCCGCAATGAGGGTGGTTTTCATAGGGGGGAGACTGGGTGGGTTTAAAGTTAGAAGAGTTAAAGCTCTTACACGGGACCGGATTGATGGATTCCGTTGTGGAATAGGTGATTTAGACGGATTGGAAGATGGTTGTCAGGCGATGGAGGCGTATTCGGCGGTGGCGTCGAAGCAGGGGCAGGCTTTGGGGGCAAAGTCGCGGTGGGAGTGGATGACGGCGCCGGGGAATTGGCTTTTGAGGGAGATGAGGAGTTTGCGGAGAGCCCACTTCTGGTCCTCGGTCCGGGTGTCGGCAGGAAGGCCGTCGGCGTTGATGCCGCCGACGTAGCACACGCCTATTGAGTTGGCATTATGGCCCTTGCAGTGGGCGCCGATGCGTGTGAGCGGGCGTCCCGGTTCGACGGTGCCGTCGAGTCGGACAACATAGTGGTAGCCGATGGTTTCGAAGCCTATATGTCGGTGATAGTAAGCGATTTCGGGAGCGCCGATGTCGCGGGAGGCCGGTGTGGCCGAGCAATGGATGATGATTTCGTTGATGTTACGCATGATTGCTTGGATTAAGAAAAGGTTGATAAAAAGGTTTACGGTGCAAAGGTAGTGAGCGGGGAGAGCGAAAGAAAGAGCGGCCTCTTGATTTAACGCAATTTTAACAACTTTGATTGAATAGATTGATATTTTTAACGTTTATTAGTTTTAGGGGAGGGATGAGGGGGAGGGACATATAGGGGGGGGAAATAGGCAAGCTGAAGCTTGCACACCGAACCACCATAATGCTATCTTTGGAGAGAGGTAAATCGGCCTCCTGACGGAGGCCCTTCGAGGGGGGATTCTTCATCCCCGCACGCCTGCGGCGTACGGGGTTAGTGCTAAATCGGCCTCCTGGCGGAGGCACCCGCGCAGCGGGTTTTGCGCATCATACCGGCAACGGTCGGACGGGTCGGA
>JAXJRL010000036.1:0-37819 GCA_036310635.1 Muribaculaceae bacterium
CTCTACAAGGGCCTGCACATGTACTACATCCTTGACTCAATCGGCGCCAAGGCATACCTGAGCCGCACGCACAACCGCACCGAGGACACCGACCGCTCGCTGTCGGGCATCGCCGCCGAGGCCAACTCCCTGGGCTGCGACCTGTTCTTCAGCATCCACTCCAATGCCGGCGAGAACGTGAACTACCCGCTGATGCTCTATCGCGAGAACGCCATCGGCACCCCCCGCTACCCCGAGAACGTCACCCTGTCGAAGATACTGTGGAAGAATCTCCACAGCAACGAGATGGCAGTCTGGACCCGCGACAAGGAATATGTGGAGGGCGACCTCACCTTCTACCAGAACATGTGGCAGGGCGGCCTGGGTGTGCTCCGCACGCTCTATGTGGTGGGCCTGCTGTCGGAAGGCGGCATGCACGAGCACCGCCCCGAGGCATACCGACTGATGAACGACGACTACTGGTGGCTCGAAGCCTGGCACTTCGTGCGCTCCATCATGGAGTTCTATGACACCGAAGACCGCTTCGTGACCGGCAACGTGGCCGGCGTTGTCTACGACGACCACAACCTGCGCGAGAAGGACATGCCCGTGACCTTCACCCGCCACGGCCGCGACAAACTGGCTCCGGTCAACGGCGCCTTTGTGGTGCTGCTCAACGAGCAGGGCGACACTGTGCAGAAACGTACCACTGACAATATGTACAATGGCGTGTTTGTGCTCCGCAACGTGAAGCCCGGAAAGTACAAGCTGCACATCAGCCACAGCGACTACTACACCGAGGAGCGCGACGTGACCGTGACCGCCAACGAGGTCAGCTACAACAACGTGGGCCTCAACATGAAGCGCGAATTCCCGCTCCAGATCACCAAGTATGCGCCCAACGTTGCGGCCGACGAGGCTGTGTCGTGCGCGTCGTCGATTGACTTTGACTTCAACACCGACGTCGATGAGAAGAGCTTCGAGAAAGCCTTCACCATCAGCCCCGCCGTGGACGGCTACTGGGAGTACAGCAACACCTACCGCCACGCCAAGTTTGTGCCTACAATGTCGCTCGACCTGAACACCACCTACACCGTCAGCGTGAGCACCGAGGCCAAGACTCCCGACACCCACTTCGGCACCCCCAACCTGAGCGCACCGCTGCAGTTCAGCTTCACCACCAAGGGCCGCAACCGCCTGGAGATCATCGACCAGTTCCCCAAGGACAACGGCACAGTGCACTACAAGAGCCCGTCAGTGGAGGTGCGCTTCGACAAAGCCATCGATGCAACCCCGGCCTACGACCAGGTAAAGATCACCGACGCCAACGGCAACAACGTGGCTATCAACAAGCGCAGCTCCAAGTTCAACCAGCTGTCTAACGGCTACGGCAACGCCGTGCTGGCCGTGACCGGCAACCTGGAGGTGGGCAAGCAGTACACACTGAGCATCTCCAAGGACATGCGCGACAAGGAGCAGCTCCCCATCGGCTCTGACTTCACCCTGCGTTTCTCCGCCATCGACGCCACCAGCGAGGCTGCCGGCCAGAACGTGAAACTCGACTTTGAAGACAGCGCCATGCCCTTCAGCTACGACCCCGAGAACACCGTGGGCGTGACCAGCGCCAATCCCACCGCCATCCGCTCCACCAGCGTGAAACTGCTGGGCAGCGCTGCCGGCCGCTTCGGCTATCAGTTTGCCGACAACCACGGCGGCGAGATAGTCTGGAACTACACCGGCGAGCCCATCCAGTACAACACCAACGATGTCATCGGCATGTACGTCAACGGCGACTTCAACAACCACGAGCTGTGGGTGGCCCTGTCATCAGGCACCAACAAGAAGTGGACCAAGCTGACCGACCTGGACTTCCTGGGCTGGCAGTACCGCGAAGCCAAACTCACCAACCTTGAGGAGGACTTCTGCCCGTTCCTGCTGAGCGACATCAAGCTGGTGCAGGTGGGCAGCCCCATCACCCAGAAGGGCGCCTTCGGCATTGACAACATCACCTACAAGGCCACCGAGCTGGGCGTGGGCGACATCAGCACCGACAACAGCGGCGTGAGCGTAACCACCGCCCGTGGCACCATCACCGTCAGCGGCGCCAACAGCAACGACCGCGTTGACGTGGTAGGCGTAAACGGCGCCGTGACCGCCACCGCACAGGGCGACTGCACCATCGAAGCCGCAGCCGGACTGTATGTGGTGAAAGTGGGCGGAAAGGCCTACAAGGTGCTTGTGCGCTGAACCGGGGGCCAAGCGCCATATGCCCGGGCAACGCAAGTGCCTAAACATGGCATAAAAAACGCACCAAACACAAATCCGACCTGAAAAAACAGGGACGAGTCAGATTTATTTCGTAAATTTGACCCGTCCCTGTCATTATATGCCAAATAACTAACCCCACACCACGACAGGAAGGTAAAACACATGAGCGACAAGACTATGAAAATCATTGCCGAAAGTTCCAGCACACGCACCGAGTGGGCTCTGTGCGAGGGCACGACAGTTGTGGAACATGCCTTCACCATAGGCCTGAACCCCTACTTCCAGACCCGCAGAGAGATATCGCACTCCATACGCCTCGAGCTGCCCGAAGCCTTCTTCAAGCGGCGCTGGGACCACGTGTACTTCTACGGCGCCGGCTGCGCCAACAACGAGAAGACCAAGATCATGGAGTCGTCGCTGGTGGCCCAGTTCAAGACCCCGTGCACGGTGAACAGCGACCTGCTGGGAGCCGCCCGCGGCCTGCTGGTGCGCGAAAGCGGCCTGGCATGCATACTCGGCACCGGCTCCAACTCCTGCCTCTACGACGGTCATGACATAGCCAAAAACGTGCGTCCGCTGGGATTCATCCTCGGCGACGAAGGCTCGAACGCCTACATGGGCAAGCGCTTCATTGCCGACGTGCTCAAGGAGCTTGCTCCCAGGGAGGTGATAATGGCATTCTATGACCACTACCAGACCACGCCCAACTCCATAATGGAGGAAGTGTACAACACGCCCCTGCCCTCGCGCTCGCTGGCACGCTACGCCTTCTTCCTGAAGGAAAACCTGGAGCATCCGTATGTGCGCGAGCTGGTCTACAGCTCGCTCAAGCACTTCTTTGACCGCAATGTGGTGGCCTACGACTATCGCGAGAACCCCATAAGCTTTGTGGGAAGCACCTGCGTGATGTTCGAGGGACTGCTCCGCGAAGTGGCCGAGGACTTCGGCGCCTCCATTCGAAAAATCACCAAATACTCCATGCCCGGCCTGATAGAATACCACGCCGAAGACTGACGGGCCGAGCCAACAGACATCGCAAAAGAAAGACACACCGACATGAACAAGGCTATACTGATGGGCTTTGTAGGCAAAGACCCAGAGATACGATACGTTGACGGCAAACCGATAGCCGAGATATCGCTTGCCACCACCGAGCGCGCCCGCAAGACCGCAAGCGGCGCTGAAATCCCCGAGCGCACCGAGTGGCACCGCATAGTGATGTGGGGCGCCCAGGCCGAAACCGCCGAAAAGTACATACGCAAAGGCACTCGCCTGATGGTAGAGGGCAAAATACGCACCCGCTACTGGGAGGACCGCAATGCCATAAAGCGCACGGTAACGGAAATTTTTGTGGAAAATTTTGACATATTGCGCTGACAGGGACCATTCGTCCATGTTTTATGATTTTTTAGCACAGCCGGGCATCGATTTAGGTGTTATAAATTTGCAAGGGAGCGGAAAAAGCAGTAAATTTGCATAAAAGGGTGCAAAGCGCACACCGCACACAAAACACATACCTCCAGCATACACTAACGGACACACATCCAAACAGCCACACAAACATGAAAATGACAAACAGAACTGCACAACGCGCATTGAAGGCCGGCCTTCGCTCGGCAGCAATCGTAATGGCCGTGATGTTTTGCGGCACAACTCCGGCATCGGCAATGCCCGAGGCCAAGGACGGCGCCCGTGTGGAGGTCGTGGCCCAGCCGCAGATCAAGGTGGCAAACGGCCAGGTGGAGATTTACCTGCCCGGCGACGAGCCCAAGCAGGTAGCCGTATATGCTCTGACTGGCCAGCAGGTGAAAAGCGTCACCGTGCAGCCCGGAACGACAGTCATCGAGCTTCGTGCCGGATACTACATTGTGAAGTGCGACCGCCTCTCGCAGCGAGTCATTGTGCGCTGACCGCGACTCTCGCCCCCTTTCAGCCCTCCGGACTCTGAACCCCCGGCGGATCAATTCGTCTTCTAACACCATGGGAAAAGCGCACAGCGCATCCCCCACACTCAGCAACATCGTCAGAACGCCGTCATCGGCATAGCCCGTGCCTTCCACTGCGCACGGCCATCTCCGTGCGGCAGACAACCAATAATTCAAACAGAAATTTAAGTCTAACACAAAAACACATACACCAGACACGAGTATGACCAAAACTCACAAATCAGTGATTGCAGCAGCTGCAATCCTTGTGTCAGCACCTTTTGCATCGACCATCATGCACGCCCAGTCATCAACCACATTGAAAGATGCCGACGCCGCCATCACACAGCACGCGCGCCAGGCTTCAACAGCCCCCGACAAAAAATACCTGGACTATCCCGCCTATGACGGCGACGACCTGGGCGTGGTGGTTGACAACGCCGGCACCCGCTTCGCCCTCTGGAGCCCCGCCGCCGAGGCTGCCCGCGTGATTCTCTATGCCACCGACCGCAACACCCCCGCCATCGACACAATGGAGATGAAAAAGGGTGACAACGGAGTGTGGCGCGCCCGCACAGGCCGCTCGCTCATAGGCCGCTTCTACACCTTCCAGATCAAGGACAACGGCAAATGGCTGGCCGAGACTCCCGGCATATGGGCAAAGGCCGTGGGCACCAACGGACACCGCGCCGCCATCATCGACTTCGGCAACACCAACCCCGCAGGCTGGGACATGGACAAGGGTCCCGAGACCAAAGCCATCACCGACGCCGTCATCTACGAGATGCACCATCGCGACTTCTCCATCCATCCCTCGTCGGGAATAGTGAACAAGGGCAAATTCCTGGCCATGACCGAACCCGACACCAAGAGCCCCGCCGGCAAGAGCACCGGCATCGACCACCTGAAGGAACTCGGCGTGACGCATGTGCACATCCTGCCGTCGTACGACTACAACAGCGTTGACGAGTCGAACCTGCCCAGCAACCAGTACAACTGGGGTTACGACCCGTTCAACTACAACGCTCCCGACGGCTCCTACTCCACCAATCCAGCCAACCCCGAAGCACGCATCCTGGAGATGAAGCAGATGGTGAAGGCCCTGCACGACGCCGGTATAGGAGTGGTGATGGACGTGGTGTACAACCACACCGCCAACAACGATGACTCCAACTTCTCGCTCACAGCGCCCGGCTACTTCTACCGCCACCGCGCCGACGGCAGCTACAGCGACGCCAGCGGCTGCGGCAACGAGACAGCCTCGGAACGCCAGCAGATGCGCAACTACATCGTGAACTCCGTGAAATACTGGGCCAAAGAATTCCACATCGACGGATTCCGCTTCGACCTGATGGCCATCCACGACATAGCCACCATGAACGAGGTTGCCGCCGCCCTCAAGGAAATCAATCCCAACATATTCGTGTACGGCGAAGGTTGGACCGCCGGCGACTCTCCCCTGCCCGCCCAGGACCGCGCACTCAAGGAGAACGTGAGCAAGATGCCTCAGGTGGCCGTGTTCTCTGACGACATCCGCGACGCCATCAAGGGCCACTACAGCAACGCCGCCGACCGCGGTTTCGCCACCGGCAAACCCGGTACCGAGGAGACCGTGAAAATCGGCATCGTGGCCGCCACAAACCATCCGCAGGTGGACTACAGCAAGGGCAACAACTCAAAGTTCGCCTATGCCGCGGCTCCCACGCAGATCATAAACTATGTATCGTGCCATGACGACCTCACCCTTACCGACAAGCTGGCCAAGTCCATGCCCGGCTCCACCGAGGCTGAGCGCCAGCGCGCCGCTCGCCTGGCCCAGACCATAGTATTCACCTCGCAGGGCACCCCGTTCATGTTCGCCGGCGAGGAAGTGTTCCGCGACAAGAAGGGCGTGCACAACTCATACAAGAGCCCCGACTCAATCAACGCCATCGACTGGAACCTGCTGGAAACCAACGCCGCACAGAACGAGTACTACACCGAGCTCATCAAGCTGCGCAAGGGACATCCCGCCTTCCGCATGACCACCAGCGCCGACGTAGCCAAGAACCTGGTGTTCGACAAGGTGAAAGAGCCCAACGTGATCTCTTACTCGCTCAAGAACAACGCCAACGGCGACAGCGCCAAGGAAATCAAGCTGGTGTTCAACGGCAATACCAAAGCCGTGAGCGTCAACATTCCCAAAGGCCAGTGGGTGGTAGTGGCCGAAGACGGCCGCATCAAGGCCGACGGCCTCACTGACGAATACGGCACCATCCGCACCATCAAGGGCGGCAAAGTTAACGTTCCCGCCACCTCGGCGCTCATTCTCATCAGACAGTAAACCGAACCCGGCATATACACAACAACAGCAGCGGCTGCACCCGTCCTAAGGTGCAGCCGCTGCTGCTTTATGCAGTTATACGCTCAAATCATGCCGAGCGACGAGAGGAGGACCGCGCCTATTGCCACCGGGCAAATCCAGCGCAGCAGGAAGGCCACCGCCGCAACGGGGATGTGGCGCAAAAGACCGTTGTCCGTAAGCTGTGCGCGGAGCACCGACGGCTTCAGTCGCCAGCCCACATATATGCTGATCAGCATACCGCCCACGGGCAGAAGCAGATTCGACGTGGCATTGTTGAAGAAGTCGAAGAAATTGAATGTGAACGAGCCGATGGTGATATTCGACACGCCGCTGAACGAGAGTGTGCAGAGAATGCCTCCAAGCATCGCGATGGCGGTGGAGATGTTGCACGCCCGCGAACGCGTCTGCTTCCGCTCGTCCACGAAGTAGGCAATGGAAATCTCGCTCATGGAGATGGTGGAGGTGAGCGAGGCCACAAAGAGCATCAGGAAGAACAGCACAGAGATAACGGCTCCGCCGGGCATGCTGTGGAAAATGGACGGCAAAACGGCAAACACCAGTGTTGGACCCGCCTCGGGCGAGGCTCCGAAGCTGTACACGGCAGGGAAGATGAGCACACCGGCAAGAATGGCCACCACGGTGTCAAGTCCGGCAGTGATCGAGGCACTGCGGAGCAAGTTGGTGCGGTCAGAGAAATAGGAGGCATAGGTGAGCATGCAGCCCAGACCGATGCTGAGCGAGAAGAACGCCTGTCCCAGCGCACTGAGCACCACCGCTGGAGTGAGGGCTGAAAAATCGGGACGGAACAGGAATGCCAGGCCTTCCGATGCCTTGGGCAGGAAGAGCGAGTTGATGGCCAGGGCCACAAGAATGGCGAACAACAGCGGCATCAGGATGTTCGACACGCGCTCTATTCCCTTCTGTACACCGCCCTTCACCACCAGATGGTTGATAAGCAGGAAGAGCACAGTCCACATGAGCGGACGCCAGGAGTGGGCTGAAAATTCCTGGAACACCGTGCTATAGTGGGCGGCGTCGCCGTCGCCTCCGGCCAGGTTGCCGGTCAGAGCCTGGAAGAAGTACTCCAGAGTCCATCCGGCCACCACCGAGTAGAAGCTCAGAATCATCAGCGAGGCCAGAATGCCTATAATTCCCATATAGCGCCACCCTCCTCGCTCACCGAGGCGGGCAAAACAACCGAAAAAGTCGGAACGCGACTGACGGCCGAGCACAAATTCGGCGCTTATCACCGGAATGCCTATAAGGATGATGAAACCGATGTAGCAGAGCATGAAGGCGCCGCCGCCATTGTTGCCCGCCTCGTAAGGGAATCGCCAAATGTTGCCAAGACCCACCGAAGAGCCCACGGTGGCAGCGAGCACGCCCAGACGGGTGGCAAACTGCATTCTCTGTGATTTGGTATTGTTCTTTTGCATAGTTATGGTCTTCGAATTAATCCACGGAATGGGGTGATTCCTGGTCGGGAGAAAGAGTATAGTCGCGTGAATGAGGCTGCACAGGCTGTCGTTTGGCAGGCTTAGCCGAGCGGCGGCGTGTAGCGGCCTTGCGCGCGTTGCGGACAGCCTTGATACTGTCCACGGGTATGGTCGATGCCTCGTCGAGCTCTTTGACAGCACGCAGCTGCTCCTTCATGGCCTCAGCATCAACCGGCTTGGGCTCGGGATGGGACAGAAGCATGAATATCACTGCTCCGGCAGCCAGAGCGGCTACTACGGTGACTGCGAGGCGTTCGCGTGCGGTGAATGAGGAAGCCGACATGGCACTGACTGTTCAGACGAGGTTGGAGATAAGAATGATTGCTATGGCAATCGGTGCAAACCACCTAACAACGAAAATGGCCACAGGGTTCAGCCACGAGCGCAGAGTGCCGCGATTGGTGAGCTCGCCATACATGAAACCCTTGGGCACGAACCATCCCATGAAAAGACAAGTGCCCAAGGCTGCAACAGGAAGCATGTAGTTGCTGGTGAAATTGTCGAGGGCGTCAAAAATCACGTTGCCGAAAATCTTGATGTCGGCGAGCGGTCCGAACGACATGGCGCAGATTCCGGCCAGGACAAAGATGGGGCAGAGGGTGATGAGCACCGCGGGAGTGCGCTTGATGTGGAAATGCTCATGGAGGAAAAGCACAGTCACTTCGGCCAGCGACACAGTGGAGGTGAGAGCCGAAACCATGAGAAGCAGGAAGAACAGACCCGACCAGAACTCGGTGCCCGGCAGATTGCGGAACACCTCGGGGAGGGTGATGAACACCAGAGTGGTGCCGCTCAGGCCATGATCCATCAGACCGAAACTTGCCACAGCCGGGAAGATGACGAGGCCCATGAGAACCGCCACCAGCAGGGTGAGCATGACAACAATAACCGAAGTGCGGCCAAGGCGCGTGTCGTCGGGATAGTAGGCGGAATAGGTAATGAGAATGCCCATGCCGAGCGAGAGTGAGAACAGCGCCTGGCCCAGCGCGTTGATGAGCACTGTGGGCGTGATCTTGCTGAAATCGGGCTCGAGGAAGAACCGCAGGCCGTCGGCCGACCCGGGCAGCGAGAGCGACACCACGCAGAAGGCCACAAGAAGCACGAATAGAAGCGGCATGGCCACATTCGCCATACGCTCGATGCCCTTGGCCACGCCTCCGAGCAGCACTATGAGGTTCAGCGCCACGAAGCCCACGGTGAACAGTGCCGGAGCCCAGTCAGAGGCCACATACTGCTGCATTTTCAGGGTGAAGTAAGTGTCGCATATGTCAGTGTCGGCAGCCGCCGAAAGGCCGCCGTAGAGGTCGCCGGTAAGCGTCTGCACAAAGTATTCCAAAGTCCAACCGCCCACCACCATGTAGAAACACATAATCAGGAACGAAGCGACTACGGCAATGGCGCCGAACGACCACCAGCCCGAATGCGGCGACATACGGCGGAAGGCTGTGATGGCATCGGAATGAGTGCCACGACCGAGGGCAAACTCGGAGAGCATGATGGGCACACCCAGAATGAAGGCAAAAGCGGCATAAACAATCAGGAAAGCGGCACCGCCGTTGGCCTGCACCTCGGCCGGGAAGCGCCACACCGTGCCCAGGCCTACGGCAGAACCTACCGTGGCGGCAATCAGGCCGATTTTTGATTTAAACAAAGCCATAATGAATCAGATTAGAAATTAACCTATTGGAAATGAAATTATTTTAGAGAGCGCCGAGGTCGGCCACAAAGGAGAACCAAGGACGCCAATGATTGGAAATCAATATTTTACAGTCACTATATCGACACAGTTGCCGGAAGGAATACGATCCTTGCGACCCTGCGAGGTGACATAGAGCGTGCGGCCGTCGGCAGAGATGTCCATGCCCACGGGATAGGAGTCGAGAGGGAGGGAGAGCACGCGCTTCATGGTCTTGGTGTCGACCACATCGAGCGAGCTGGTAATGTTGCAGGCCACAAAGATAAAGCGGCCCTTGGGAGAGGAAACGATGGTGCGCGCCCCTGCGCCGACCTTGGCGCTCTGCCAACCGGCAGAAATGGTGTGCTGGCGGCGTGGGGATTTGCGCAGGGCGTCGATACCTGCATAAAGCCTGGAGAGAGATATGCGCTGCACATAGCCGGCGCGGTTGATGCTCAGATACAGGTTCTGGCCGGAGAAAATCATGTGGCGCACATTGGGCATCATGCCGAAGAGCTTGCCCAGATAACGACCGCCTGAAGCCTTGGTGTCAATCACCGCTATGCCGCCCATACCGCCCATGCAGCTCACCAGCAGATAGCGGCCGTCGGGAGTGAACACCGTGCCGCGCAGGGCGTTTCCGCTGCCGCTGTCGCGGTTGACCGGCTCAGTGAGACTCAGGTCCCACTTGAGCTGACGGTCCACCACAAAAGGCCTGAGATGGTGCCAGCGGGCAGGGTCGGAAGAGGAGCAGTCGATGTAGCCCACGGTGTTGTCGCCCCAGTGAGCCACAGCCACACGGCTGTTGTCGGGCGAAACGGCAATCATCTTGGGGAGGACGCCGGCCTCCATGAGCCGGACTATGCGGTCGGTGCGCGTGTCAATGACGCAGAGGGCCGAAGGGTCCTGGGCGTTGAGGTCGAAACTGCGGCGATAGTAGGGTATCCACAGATAGCGGCCGCCGTGGGTGAACACGCTCTCCACCGGACGTCCGCGGAAGGTGTTGAGATCCTCGTCGTAATGCCTGAAAGGATAGTAACCCGAAGGCGGCGCCCACAGGGGGGTGTGCGAATCGTTGAACACATGCCTCACTTTGGAGAGCACACGGCGCGTCGCCGCATCGAAAACCACGGTCGAGGCCCCCTCGAGCGAGTTGACATAGAACTTGGAACCGTCAGGGTGGATGTTGACCGATTTGGGCGAGATGATGGAAGGCGTGAACGTCTGCTTTTCGCGCATGTCCCAGTTCTGCCGGCGGTCTGAGAGCGTGAGCCGCAGACCGCCCTTCGAAGCCACGGACGAGCCGAGCTCCGGATGGCAGATATCCTGTGCCGAAGCCACGGATATGCAAAAAAGGATTGCCGAAATGCATAGATGTAAACGCATGAGCGCAAAATTACAAAATTTTGCGCTCATAGCCAACAAAATACAAGAAAATTGCAAGAAAAACCACTCAGAATCTTAATAAATAAGAAACTGAGCGGTTAAAAATTAAAAAAAATTGCAGTCTAAAGCCAACAAAGTGTCAAAACATCTTTGCCTATGCAAAGTCGATATTGATTGAAAGCTTGCCTCCCAAGCCTCTTTCCACGATGTCAAAAAGCGTTTTCAACGTAATATTTTCGCCATCGTTCTCAACCTTTGAAATAAAAGTCCGTTTCTTGTTTATACGGTCTGCAAGTTGAGCCTGTGTAAGATTCATAGCCTCTCTTGCGGAACGTAATTTCAATCCGATCCGTAAAGACTCAAGCTCATTTTCAAGGCGATCTCGTTCAGGGGTACCTATCTCACCGTAGAACTCATCCTTAATTTGGTCAAGTGTCCGTATCTTATTCTTCATTTCTGTCCTTTTCTTCATAATATTCATTCATCAATTTTACAGCTCTCGCGATTTCTCCTGCAGGCGTCTTCTGTGTTTTCTTTTGAAAACCTGTTAAAAGTACAACAAATTTAGTGCCATCAAAGAAACAAAATATCCTGAAGATATTTGTGCCAAATTGAACTCGTACTTCAAATAGCCCATTCGTTCCTTCAATATACTTGAGATAATTGCTCGGAATTCTTTCCAGTTGCTCAATTATGTCAAGTATCTTGATAATCTTGTCCCTCACTTTAATAGGCTGGGCACTAAAGAACTCTTTAAAATAGCTACCATAAGTAATAACACTTCTGACTTTCATGCAGCAAAGGTAACTTTAAAATTACATTCTACAAAATAAATAACAAAGAAAATACACTCTAAGTTTCATTAAATGACATTAATCAAATTATTCGGCAAGAATTAGCGGCGGCGGATGGGGGGAGGTCCGTGGTAGCCGCCGTAGCCGCCGGGCTTGGGGCCGTTGGGTGCGCCTACCGAGCCACCGAACTGGAAGAGTCGGTCCTTGCGCTGCTTGCTTTCGATGGCGGAGCGGATAAGGCCGGTGACAATGCCGCCTACATCCACACCGATGTCAGCGCCGCCTATGCTGACGTAGGGCACCACCATGGGAGTGGCCTGCCAGCGGTTGGTGACCATCATCTGCTCTGCTCGCGCTCCCATCTTCATGCCGAAGAAATCTGAGATTCGCCAGTCGAAATAGCCGCCGAACTGCGAGGATGACATATAACCGGCCATTGCAGGATTGAAGGCATTGATGCGCGAATAGTAATTGCCGAAAGCGGTGAACGACCACTGCGGACTGAAACGATAGGTGGCCGAGCCTCCCACACCCCACTGTGTCTGAAGTCCGCGGAAATAGCCATACTTTGTGGCCGACATAGTGCCCGTCAGAGACAAGCGCCCGAACGACTGCACCACTGACAGCGATCCCGACTCAATGCCCATCAGGCCGGGAAGTGACAGCCTGCTTCCAACAGCCAGCACTCCCCCACCCTGCCATGCACCAAGCGGCGCCAAGCCTGGCACAAAACCCACATCGGGAATGGCGAAGCGGTCCTCCCACGGCTGTTTTTTCTTGGGTTCAATGTCGGGAAGGCGCGGAGTGTAGAGCGGACGCGAGGGCAGAGCCAGGTCGGCCGGAAGCGTGCTGAGCGAGTCAGAGCTGACAGAAAAGTCCGGCAATGCCAGCGCCGGAGTGCCGGTGCTGACATTGTCGGACATAATAGTGGTTTTCAGCGAATCGGGAGCCTCAGCCATGGCCGGGAAGGCGATGGCGGCACACAGCCATATGAAAGAGCGGGAGAGGGTATGCATGGCCGAATCACTAAATGGTTAGCAGGAGTGAATTACTTCTTGATGCCGTCGCGACGGAGCAGGGCGTCGATGGAGGCGTCCTTGCCGCGGAACTTGCGGTAGAGCTCGGCGGGGTTCTCCGTGCCGCCGCGGGTGAGGATGTTGTCCTTGAAGCGCTTGGCGGTTTCGGGGTTGAAGATGCCGGTCTCCTGGAAGGCTGCGAAAGCATCGGCGTCGAGCACCTCGGCCCACTTGTAGCTGTAGTAGCCGGCAGCATAACCGCCGGAGAAGATGTGGCTGAACTGGGGCGATACGAGCGAGTTCTCGATGGGCTTGAAGAGCTGGACAGGAGCGATGGCCTCAACCTCGAAGACGGCCGCATTCTCCACCGGAGCCTTCTGGGTGTGCCATGCCATGTCGAGGAAGCCGAACATGAGCTGGCGCATGCAGGCGTAGGCGGCGCCATACTGCGACGAAGAGATGAGACTCTTCACCAGGTTCTCGGGGATGGCCTCGCCGGTCTGGTAGTGGCGGGCGAAGCTGTCGAGGAACTCACGCTCGGTGAGGAAATTCTCGTTGAACTGCGAGGGCAGCTCCACGAAGTCGCGGTAAACGTTGGTGCCGGAGAGCGACGAGTACTTGGTGTTGGCAAGCAGGCCGTGGAGCGAGTGGCCGAACTCGTGGAGGAAAGTCTCAACCTCGTAGGGGGTGAGCAGCGAAGGCTTGTCGGCGGTGGGCTTGGTGAAGTTCATCACAATCGACACGTGGGGGCGTGAGTTCTTGCCCTTGGCGTCGGTCCACTGCTCCTTGAAGTTGGTCATCCATGCGCCGGGACGCTTTGAAGCGCGGGGGAAGAAGTCGGTGTAGAGCACGCCGATGTACTTGCCGTCGGCGTCGGTCACCTCATACGCCTTCACGTCGGGATGGTAAACCTGGATTTCAGGATCCTCGCGGAACTGGAGGCCGTAGAGCTTGGTGGCCAGGCCGAACACGCCGTTAACCACATTCGAGAGCTCGAAATAGGGGCGCAGAGCCTCCTCGTCGAACGAGTAGCGTGCAGCGCGGTGCTTGTTTGAGTAGTAGCTGTAGTCCCAGGGCATGAGGGTGACAGGCTTGCCCTCGAGCTCTGAGGCGAACTTGGTGATTTCGTCAAGCTCGGCCTTGGCGGCGGGAGCATAAGCCTCGCGGAGCTGGTTGAGGAGCTTGTAGACATTCTCGGGGTTCTGGGCCATGGTGTTCACCAGCGAGTACTCGGCGTAAGTATCCTTGCCGAGCAGGTTGGCGAGCTGCCGGCGAACCTCGGCTATGCGCTTCTGGACCTCAACGTTTGAGTATTCGCCGGTGATGTTGCGGCCGGTGTAGAGGCGGTACATCTTCTCGCGCAGGTCGCGACGGTCAGAATACTTGAGGAAAGCCATGTAGACGGGCTGGTCCAGGGTGAAGAGGTATTTGCCTTCCTTACCGGCTTCCTTGGCGGCGAGAGCGGCGGCCTCCTTCTGAGACTCGGGAAGACCCACAAGGTCCTCCTCAGCGAGCCAGATCTGGTAGGTGGGGAGCTCCTTCTGCACATTCTGGCCGAACTTGGTGGTCAGCTCGGAGAGCTCGGCGCTGAGGCGCTTGTAGGTGTCGCGGTCGGCACCCTCGAGGGTGGCACCGGAGCGGGCGAAGGAGTCGTAAGTGGTCTGCAGGAGCATCGAGTCCTCGGGGGTGAGCTTGTACTTGGCGCGGTTGTCGTAAACGGCCTTGACACGCTTCCAGAGGCCCTCGTTGAGGGTGATGGAGGTGGAGTAGTCGCTGAGTTTGCGCGAGATGTCCATCGACAGGTTCATCATCTCGTCGTCAGCGTTGGCCGACATGAGGGGAAAGAAAGTGCCGAGCACACGGTTGAGGTCGGCGCCCACATTCTCAAGGGCAACGATGGTGTTCTTGAAGTTGGGCTTGGCCTTGTTGTCAACGATGGCCTTTATCTCGGCGTTGGCGAGCTCGATGCCGCGGTCCACAGCGGGAACATAGTCGGCATTGGTGATTTTTGAGAACGGAGGCGTCTGATGTTTGGTGTCAAACGGCTTGAAAAACGGATTTTGTGCTGATGTCATAATTGATGTAACAGTTGCAATGAACAGCAGTGATAAAGAGCGTAGTTTCATGCTTTGAGTTTTTTCAAATATGTGAAATGATTGATGATTATTCCATGTTAAAATTAACCTCAAAGGTACAACATTTTCGGCTGATAACAGCCAATTACACAATTAAAAAACGCAAAAAGCGGGTGCCGCAACCGCCGGCCGGTCATCGGCGGCAGAGGGCACCCGCTGTACAAGAGTGACGGATTATTTAGACAATCAACTGCATATCAGAAAGTTGACAGCCACAATCCGTATAACATCAATGCTAAATGTGCTTACTTGACCACAATCTTGGTGGAGACACCACCCTGGCGGCGGATATAGAGACCCGGGGCAAGATTGCCGCTGACCTCAACGCCGTTGAGGTTGAAGATGCGCACGGGAGCGTTGGCGTCGACGGCGATGTCGTCAACACCGTCGGGAATGGCCACGTCCTCGAGCTTGGCGGTACGGGTAGCTGTCTCGTCCCAATGGGTCTGCTCGAGCGAGTTGAAGGCGATGTTGCCCTCCCATTCCTGGTAAGGAATCTCCTCGTCGTCGGGATCAGTGTCCTCGTGCTTCAGAGCGAAGGCGTCGAATGCCCATGTGCCGGAGCCGTCGATGTTCTGGGTGCCGGTGAAGTGGGTGTAGGGATCTTCAAGAAGCTTCCAGGTGAAGAGGTTCCAGCCGCGGAAGTCGACAGGCATGTATTCTTCCTTCATCTTCAGGCCGCCCGAGCCGTTGGGCACACGAACAAGCATGTTCACGCCGTTGTTCGAGCCGTCGCCGTATACCCAGAAGGTGATCACGCCGGTGTAGTCCGAATAGCGGTTCTTGGTGTAGGTGGGATTGTGCATGCGGATGAACCAGTTGGGAGTGGAAGCTCCGGCATCGAACACGTAGTTCATGCACACTGACTGGTTGCTCTGATAGTTGGGCGACACGGGCAGGGTAGTTGTGGTGCTGTTGTCCTTGTCGAGACCTGCCGACGAGCCGGAACCACCGGGAGCCCAGAAGCTGTCGAGTCCGGTGCAGGGAATAATGGTCACGGCGTCCTTCTGCGGACGGTACTCGGTGAGGAAGCGGAACGAATAGTCGGAGGTAGCGTTGCCGAAGTTGTCGGCTATGCCGCCCTTGACGGTAACGAGGATGGCTTTGTCAACGGGATAGTCGGCATTGGCGATGAAGTGAAGCACGGAGTGACCGCGGATCACAGCATGGTTCACCTTGCCGGCGATGTCCTTGCCGTCGGCATCGCGAACGATGATGGCACCCTCGGCGTTGTCGTCGTTCCAGACAATCTCCTCGTCGAACTCAATGCGGATGGGCGGACGATGGGTGTAGACCACCTCGCTCTCGGCAGCGGGATAGGTGGAAACCACCTGCGGAGCCTCGGTGTCGGGCTCGGCCATGGTGATGGTGAGCACGTAGTTGCCGCCGGGCTGGCCGTCGCCGTCGCCGTCAAAGAGCATGTTGGTCTGCGAGTTGCGTGCGATTGAGCCATCGATGGTGATGGTGTAGTCCCATCCCGGATCAAGCTTGCTGACATCCACGTCGAGAGTGTAGTCATTCTGCCAAGAGAGGGCGCATGAGCCGCCGTTGTTGACAGAGAAGGCCTTCTCCACGCTGGCGCGGTCCATCTTGCGCGAGAAAGTGATGGTGAGGGGCTTGAGGGGCGAAACATCGCCTACATTCTCAACCGAGATGGCGTCAACCTTGGCGGGGGCCACGTTGGTCATCTGGATGTCGAGGAAGGTAACGAAGTCGGGAGTGTGCTCGCCGCCGGCCTTGATGGTGGCCTTGGCGGTAACGGGTTCGAAACCGGGGGCTTCAACCTTCACCTCGTACTCCTTGCCGGCTTCCAGGCCCTCGAAGGTGTAGAGACCGTTGTGGATCAGGTTGGGATTCTTGGTGAACTTGTTGAAGTGGCTCTCGAAAGTCTCGGTGGTATAGGTCTTGCCGCCAACGGTGACAGTGGCGCCGTTGATGGGCTGGTCGTTCTCGCTGTTCGTCACCACGCCGTGGAGGAATGTCATCTTGGGCAGTTCCATACCGCGATACTGGAGGATGGACTGGAAGGCTGCGAAAGCCTCGAGACGACGGTACTCGGCGTTGACGTTGCGCTGCTGCTGTGAGGCCTGGGTATGGTAGCCGCCCTCGCTGAGGAGCGAAGCCATGTTCGACTCGCGGTTGACCGACAGATAGGGGTACTGGCTGTAGTGGGTGTTCTCGCCCGGCATGTAGAAGTCGCGGTCGTAGCGATTGCCGCGTGAGCCGATGCGCATAACGCCCGAGAGGTTGGGCTCCAGGAACTCGCCGTAGCGCTTGCCGCCCTTGGGAGTCTTCTCCACGAGCTCGCCGTTCTTCTTCCAGCCGCCGAACAGCAGAACAATCTCGTTCTTCACGTTGCCGGCATCGGAGTGGATGGAGTAGAAGAAGTCGGCACCCCATGCGTTGGCCTCATCCGAGCGCTCCTGCAGACCCTTGGTGTCGGTCTGCGTCTCGCGGCACATTTTCAGGTTTTCGGGAGCCATGTCGGTGTAGTCGGTGAGCATCTGACGAATGTTCAGCGCCACATCGAGCACTTTCTCGGCCTCGGAATAGTTCCAGATGCCCATGTTGGAGCGTCCTTCGTGACCGGGGTCCAGATAGAGTTTGAAATCGCCCCAGCCGGTTACTTTTTCGGGAGTGGACTGGGCGTTGACAGCCGGAGCGGCTGTGGCAATGGCGAGCATGGCTGCCACTGCGCCTTTAGCGTATAAATTAGTCATAGCAGCCATGGATTATTTGAGGTTAACAATGTAGAGAGAGCCGTCGGTGGCGTCGCCGAAGACAACCTTGCGGCCATCGGGCGAGACTGCGGGGGTGACGGGGATAAGGCCGTTGGCGCTCACAAGCACGGAGCCGTTGCCGTTGACAACGTCGAGGCCGTAAAGGGTTGAAGCCGTGTAGCTGTGGCCGTTGTCGGAAACAACAGTGTAGACAATGCTGCGGCTGTCAGGCATCCACGAGGGGTTGGAACCTTTGCCAAGCGACTTAAGGCCGGTGCCGTCCGAATTGATAACCCACATGCCATGACCGGGAATCTGGAAGGCAACCTTTGTGCCGTCGGGCGACAGAGCGGGATTGATGATGACCTCTCCACGGTATTTTGCCAGAGCGGGAATCTGCTGGGCTGCGGATGCGGGATCGGAAGTCATGACGTCATAAACGCCTGCCGACTTCTTGTTGAGACCAGCGGCACGGAGCGTGGGAGCCACATTGCCGCGGAACTTGGCGCGGAGCACACGGGCATTTGAGCCGTCTGCACGCCAAGCCTTGAGCTCGTGCATCAGTCGGTTGTTTTCGTAAATGTTGGTGCGACCAACCACTTCCTTGCCGTCGGGGCTCCAGGTCATCTTGTAACCTGCGCCAGCGGCGTCGGTGATGGAGCGTGCAGCCGAGCCGTCGGCGTTCATCACCACAATACCGGTGTAGTTAAGGCCCGTGGCTGCGATTTTCGAACCGTCGGGGCTCCAAACCGGTGCCATCATGCCCTGCGGGGCGGCAACGAGGCGAACGGGAGCGCCTGCGCTACGCGGCTGGGCTGATGCCATGACGCCACACAGAGCTGCTGCGAGCGCCACAATCAGATGTTTTTTCATGAGATTTGGAATTTAAAGTTATAAAAAACGGGATTAGTGATTCAAGGGTAAAATGTGTGCAATCAGCACAGTGTCAAGGCAAAAATGCAGGAGAGAAAAAAGAGAGAACGTCCGGCCGGGAGTCGGCATGGGCTTCCGACCGGACGTTGTTATGCTGTGTCAGGCGGCTATGCCGCTGATCAGTCGTCGAGTTTATGGATCACAAGGCCTGAACGGAGTTTGGGCTCGAACCAGGTGGTCTTGGGGGGCATGATGTTGCCGGTGTCGGCAATGTTCATGAGCTGGTCCATCGACACGGGGAAGAGGGCGAGGGCCATGGCCATCTCGCCACTGTCCACACGGCGTTTGAGCTCGCCGAGGCCGCGGATGCCGCCCACGAAGTCGATGCGCTTATCGGAGCGGAGGTCGGTGATGCCGAGCAGGTCGCGGAGGATGAGGTCGGAAGAGATGGTTACATCGAGCACGCCGATGGGATCATCGTCGTTGTATGTGCCGGGGCGTGCTGTGAGCGAGTACCAGTTGCCTTCCAGGTAGAGCGAGAAGTTGTGGAGTGCCTTGGGAGCGTATTCCACAGTGCCCATGTTCTCCACCATGAAGTTCTTCTGGAGCTTCTCGAGGAACTCGTCGGGCGACATGCCGTTAAGGTCGCGGACAACGCGGTTATAGTCAATGATTTTGAGGTGCGAAGCGGGGAAGGCCACAGCCAGGAAGTAGTTGTACTCCTCGTTGCCGGTGTGGTTGGGGTTGAGGCGCGCCTTCTCGTTGCCCACCAGGGCGGCGGCGGCGGTGCGGTGATGTCCGTCGGCAATGTAGAGGTAAGGAATCTTGGCGAATTCGGCGGTGATGGTGTCGATGGTCTGCTGGTCGTCGATCACCCAGAAATGATGGCCGAAACCGTCCTCGGCGGTGAAGTCGTATTCGGGCTTGCCGGCTGTCACCTTGCGGATTATGTCCTCAAGCACCTTGTTGTCGGGGAAAGCGAAGAATACGGGCTCGATGTTGGCGTTCTGGATGCGGACGTGCTTCATGCGGTCCTCCTCCTTGTCGCGGCGGGTGAGCTCGTGCTTCTTGATGTTGCCGTTCATGTAGTCGGCCACGTTTGCGGCCAGCACTATGCCGTACTGTGTGCGGCCGTCCATGGTCTGGGCGTAGATGTAGTAGTGCTCCTTGTTGTCCTGCACCAGCCAGCCGTTTGACTGCCAGGTCTTGAAGTTCTCCACCGCCTTGTCGTAGACCTCGGGGGCATGTTCGTCCTGTCCCGGAGCAAAGTCGATCTCGGGCTTAATTATATGGTAGAGCGATATTTCGTTGCCCTTGGCTTCGGCGCGGGCTTCCTCGCTGTTGAGCACGTCATAGGGGCGCGAGGCCACCTTGGTGACCAGCTCGCGGGGCGGGCGAACGCCTTTGAATGGTTTTACTATAGCCATGTCTGATAGTTAGAGTGAGAGTTATGATATTTGTAAAGTGAATCCGATGCTGTGGTCCGGTTACTTGTCGAGGACGATGGTCTGCTTGCGGTCCGGGCCCACTGATACTATTACAACGGGCACGCCCAATTGTTCTTCGATGAACTTGATGTAGTCCTTGAAGGCCTGGGGCAGTTCGGCGCCCTCGTGCAGCTCGGAGAGACGGGTCTTCCAGCCGGGGATGTCGGTGTAGACGGGCTCGATGCTGTCTGACTCAACGCTGTAGGGGAAGTCGGGGGTCTCCACGCCGTTGATGCGGTAGGCGGTGCAGGCGCGGATGGTGTCGAAGTCGTCGAGGACGTCGCTCTTCATCATGATGAGCTTGTTCACGCCGTTGATCATCACGGCATAGCGGAGCGCCACCAGGTCAATCCAGCCGCAGCGGCGTTCGCGACCGGTAACAGCGCCGTATTCATGGCCAATGGCACGGATGGTCTTGCCGGTTTCGTCGAAGAGCTCGGTGGGGAACGGGCCGGCGCCAACGCGTGTGCAGTAAGCCTTGAAGATACCATACACGTCGCCTATGCGGCGGGGAGCCACGCCCAGGCCGGTGCAGGCGCCGGCGCAGACGGTGTTGCTCGATGTGACGAAGGGATATGAACCGAAGTCAACGTCGAGCATGGTTCCCTGTGCGCCTTCGCAGAGCACTGACTTGCCGGCATCGAGAGCCTTGTTGATGAAGTGCTCGCTATCAATGATTTCGAATGTCTTGAGGTAGTCCACAGCCTCAAACCATGCCTTCTCGAGCTCGGCCAGCTTCTCTGGGTCGGGAGTGGCGCCGAGGGCCTTGAGCTGGCTGAGGTGGGCGTCGCGGTGTGCGGCATAGGCGGCATGGGCATCCTCCAGGATGTCGCCGACACGGAGGCCGTTGCGGCTCACCTTGTCAGTGTATGTGGGGCCGATTCCCTTGCCGGTGGTGCCGATTTTGCCTTTGCCTTTGGCGGCCTCGTTGGCAGCGTCGAGCAGACGGTGGGTGGGCAGGATCAGATGGGCCTTCTTTGAAATTTTGAGTGCTTTGCGGAGGTCTGTGCCGGAGGCTTCGAGCTCGCGGGCCTCGCCCATGAACAGAACGGGGTCAAGAACCACGCCGTTGCCAATGATGTTGACAGCGCCGTCGTTGAAGACGCCTGAGGGGATGGAGCGGAGCACGTACTTTTTGCCCTCGAACTCCAGAGTGTGACCGGCGTTAGGACCGCCCTGGAAGCGGGCCACGATATCGTAGCGGGGGGTCAGTACATCTACAACTTTTCCTTTACCTTCGTCGCCCCATTGCAGGCCTAACAGAACATCGACTTTCATCTTGCGAAATCGTTATATGTGATTGATTGAATGGATTATATTTTCTATTTGATACCCGCCGGAGGCGAGCCTGTTTTTATTCGTTGACGGCGAGAAGCACGGGGCTGGCCGTGTTCATTTGGCTGATGCCGCACGACGCCGCCGCCGCTGGCATCTGGAGCAGGTGCCGTAGACCGTGACCTCGAAATGGTCGGGGTGGAACCCCGTGAAGCGACGCTGGGCGAGCTGCGCGGTCAGAGTGGCGTCGCGCACCTCGCGGACCGTGCCGCACACGCCGCACACCAGGTGGACATGCTGCTGCCCTGGCACCACACATTCGTACTCCGTGGGGCGGTCTTCGAAGCGGTGGCAACGGATCAGACCGGCACGGACAAGCAGCTCAAGGGTGTTGTAGAGCGTGGCACGCGAAATGCGGAAGGCACTGCTGCTGAAACCCGCCGAAAGCTGCGCAAGCGTGAGGTGCGACGATGCCGAGATGAAAGCTTCGAGAATCTCGTAGCGTTCGGCTGTTCGCCGCAATCCGTTGGCCATCAAGTAGTCCGTAAAACTGTTGCGGATGGCTTGTTTCTGTTTTTCGTCGGTCATGGCGGCACTTGCTTATCGTGTACAAAGTTAAGGTTTTTTTTGGAGGATGCAAACAAGTGCGCGGTTCTTTTTAGCCAAAGCGAATTAAATGTTGTGCGATACGCGGGATTTTCATAAATTTGCGGAAACAACCTAAACCAAACCTAAAAAAACATCCCTATGAAACTACGAACCATAGCCGGTCTGTGCGCCATAGCCGTGGCAATCTCGGCCCAGGCGCAGTCAGGCGCCATAAGCCAGGACATGCTCAGGCAGATGCGACACGACTACAAGCCCACGGCAGCCGAACGTGCACTGCGCAATGCACTCAACACCAGCGATATCAATGTCCTGTCGGCCAATCCCGACGCCAAACCCGCCGAGGACACTTTCACCTACCGCGTGCCCACCAAGGGCATCAACGACCAGGAGAGCTCGGGCCGCTGCTGGCTGTTCACCGGCATAAACATGCTGCGCGCCCAGGCCATGCGCAAGGGCGTGGTGAAGGAGCTCAACCTGTCGGCAGCATACAACTTCTTCTATGACCAGCTTGAGAAGGCCAACCTATTCCTGCAGACTGTGATTGACACGCGCCACGAGAAGATGAGCGACCGCAAGGTGGAATGGCTGTTCCGCAATCCGCTCTCGGACGGCGGCCAGTTCACCGGCATCAGCGACAATGTGACCAAATACGGCGTGGTGCCTGCTTCGGTGATGCCCGAGACCTATGTCACAAACCACACCTCCACCTACAGCCGCCTGCTGGGCTGGAAGCTGAAGGAATGGGGCCTGGAACTGCGCAAGGCTTCGGACCGCGGCGCCGACGCCGCCAAGCTCGAGGCAATGAAGAAAGACATGCTCGGACAGACCTACGCCATGCTGTGCCGCCAGATGGGCACGCCACCCACCGAGTTCACATGGATGGGCAAGAAATACACGCCCGTGACATTTTACAACGAGATCTTCGGCAATGACCTGAAGAACGACTATGTGATGTTCATGAACGACCCCACCCGCCCCTACTATGAGCTGTACGAGATAGACCTGGACCGCCACATGTACGACGGCCGCAACTGGACGTATCTGAATGTGCCCATGAAGGACATCAAGGAGATGGCCACGGCATCGCTCAAGGACTCCACGGCCATGTACTTCAGCTGCGACGTGGGCAAATACTTCAACCGCAAGAACGGCACTCTGGACCTGGAGAACTATGAGTACGGCGGCCTGCTCGGCACCGACTTCAAGATGGACAAGGCCGAACGCATCATGACCGGCGCTTCGGCATCGACCCACGCCATGACGCTGATAGGCGTGCTCCTGGACGACGACAAGCAGCCCGTGCGCTGGCTGATAGAGAACAGCTGGGGACCCACCGCCGGATTCCACGGCAACCTGGTGGCCACCGACAAGTGGATGGACGAGTATCTGTTCCGCCTGGTGGTGGAGCGCAAGTATCTGCCCAAGAAACTTCTGGACAAGCTCAGCCGCAAGCCCGTGATGCTTCCGTGCTGGGACCCGATGTTCTGACACATTCCGCAACATAACAACGCAGGCCCTGACCGCGATCGGTCGGGGCCTGCGTTGTCTTTTAAGGCCTTGCGACTCGTTAGCCCGAACATGCCAAACGGCATTCTATGGCAGAAAAAAGGCACCGTCCGCGGTGCGGACAGCGCCTTTCTCTGATGTAGAGTGTGCCGAGGGAGGGGTTAGGTTCAGGCGTTCTTGACCTTGTCAACAACAGCCTTGAAAGCTGCGGGATTGTTGACGGCCAGGTCGGCGAGGACCTTGCGGTTGATTTCGATACCAGCCTTGTGGATGAGGCCCATGAGCTTGCTGTAAGACAGGTCCTCGAGGCGGGCAGCGGCATTGATGCGCTGAATCCACAGAGCGCGGAAGTTGCGCTTCTTTTGCTTACGGTCGCGGTAAGCGTAGGTCAGACCTTTCTCCCAAGTGTTCTTGGCAACGGTCCAGACATTGCGGCGGCAGCCGTAGTAACCGCGGGTGAGTTTAAGAATTTTTTTACGACGAGCGCGTGAAGCGACGTGGTTGACTGATCTTGGCATTTCAATAATCTGTTTTTGAACGACAGCGGCAACATGTTGTGCACTTAGATGGAGCTGTACATTCGGTTAGAAAAATAGAATCACGAATTTCACAATCGGGCAGGCGACCGTACGGGCCTTGTGATCAGGAGGCGGGGCGGTGCTTTTGCTGAGTGCTACCCGTTTTTGGAGCGGGGCCGGCTCAGCTGCCAGCCGACAAGGGTAAAAAGAAAACCGTGGTGAAGGAAGTACCCCGACGGGGCCGGGGCATGGCTTCTTACTTCAGGCCCAGCAGAGCTTTAACGTTGTTCTCATCAACCTTGGCGATGAGGCCGAAGTGGGTGAGGTTACGCTTTTGCTTTTTCGTTTTCTTGGTCAGGATGTGACTTTTGAAAGCGTGTTTTCTTTTGATTTTTCCTGATCCGGTAAGGGTGAACCTTTTTTTGGCACCGGAGTTAGTTTTAATCTTGGGCATTGTTTGAAGAAGATTTTGTTTGAATCGTGTTATCTAAGTTGTGTCGGCACACGGCACATTTTTTCACTGTGATTGATGGCGAAGAGCTGCGGGGCGGGTCACTTTGCGGGCTGTTTCTTGGGCGAGAGCATGATGATCATGCGCTTGCCTTCGAGCAGGGGCATCTGTTCCACCTTGCCGTAGTCCTCGAGGTCGTTTGCGAAACGGAGGAGGAGCACCTCGCCCTGTTCCTTGAAGAGGATGGAGCGGCCTTTGAAGAAAACGTAGGCCTTGACCTTCGAGCCCTCCTGCAGGAAGCCCATGGCGTGCTTGAGCTTGAAGTTGTAGTCATGCTCGTCGGTCTGGGGGCCGAAACGGATCTCCTTGATCACCACCTTTGTGGCCTTGGCCTTGATTTCCTTCTGTTTCTTTTTCTGCTGATAGAGATACTTCTGGTAGTCAAGGATCTTGCACACGGGGGGATCGGACTGAGCCGAGATTTCCACGAGGTCAAGCTCGAGCTCTTCGGCCTTTTTGAGGGCGTCGTGAATGGAATAAATTCCGGGTTCGACATTGTCGCCGACGAGACGCACCTCGCGGGCGCGAATCTGCTCGTTGATCAGGTTAGGGTTGGCGGGTTTTTCGCCACGGCGCAATGGCGGACGGCGCGGACCGGAGGTTGGACGTGGGGGACGCGGGCCGGGGTTAAAGGGTTTTTTCTCCATTCATTAATCTTGTTGGTTTATAGACGAGTTGACCTCTTGGGCCATTTTCTCTGCAAAGGTAGCAATTTTCATCGTACCCTGGTCACCTTCGCCCTGTTTTCTTACAGAAACTTCATCGTTCTGGGCTTCTTTCTCGCCCACGATGAGCAGGTAGGGGATACGCTTGAGCTCGTTGTCGCGGATTTTCTTGCCGATTTTCTCGTTGCGTTCGTCCACGATGGCGCGGATGTCGGCCATGTTGAGCTCGTTGGCCACGCGGCGTGCATAGTCGTTGTACTTCTCGGAGATGGGGAGAACAACGGCCTGGTCGGGGGCGAGCCACAGAGGGAAGCGGCCGGCAGTGTGCTCGAGGAGCACGGCCACGAAACGCTCCATCGAGCCGAAGGGCGCGCGGTGGATCATGACGGGGGTGTGCTTCTGGTTGTCAGCGCCGGTGAACTCCAGCTTGAAGCGCTCGGGCAGGTTGTAGTCAACCTGGATGGTGCCGAGCTGCCAGCGGCGGCCGATGGCGTCCTTGACCATGAAGTCGAGTTTGGGGCCGTAGAAAGCGGCCTCGCCAAGCTCCTTGCGGGCCTTGATGCCTTTTTCCTCGCAAGCCTCGATGATGGCCTGCTCGGCGAGGTGCCAGTTTTCGTCGCTGCCGATGTACTTCTGCTTGTTCTTGGGGTCGCGGAGCGAAATCTGGGCCTCGTAGTTGTCGAACTTGAGGGCCTTGAAGATGTAGAGGATGATGTCCATCACCTTGAGGAACTCGTCCTTGATCTGGTCGGGAGCGCAGTAGATGTGGGCGTCGTCCTGCGTGAATCCGCGCACTCGGGTCAGACCGTGGAGCTCGCCTGACTGCTCATAGCGGTACACGGTGCCGAACTCGGCGAGACGCAGGGGAAGGTCGCGGTACGAGCGGGGCAGAGCCTTGAAGATTTCGCAGTGGTGGGGGCAGTTCATGGGCTTGAGCAGGTACTCCTCGCCCTCTTCGGGGGTGTGGATGGGCTGGAACGAATCCTTGCCGTACTTGGCGTAGTGACCGGAGGTAACGTAGAGGCTCTTGTTGCCGATATGCGGAGTGATTACCTGCAGGTAACCGTACTGTTTCTGGATCTTGCGGAGGAACTGCTCGAGACGGTCGCGGAGAGCGGCACCCTTGGGGAGCCACAGCGGCAGACCGGCGCCAACGTTGGGCGAGAAGGCGAAGAGTTCCATTTCCTTGCCGAGCTTGCGGTGGTCACGCTTCTTGGCCTCCTCGAGGAGCACCAGGTACTCGTCGAGCATCTTCTTCTTGGGGAAGGTGATGCCGTATACGCGCACCAGCTGGTTGCGCTTCTCGTCGCCGCGCCAGTATGCGCCGGCAAGCGAGGTGATCTTCACGGCCTTGATTGCACCGGTGTTGGGGAGGTGCGGGCCGCGGCACAGGTCGGTGAAGCTGCCCTGTGTGTAGGTGGTGATGTGGCCGTCCTCAAGTTCGGATATGAGCTCGCACTTGTAGTTCTCGTTGCGGTCGCCGAACATTTTGAGGGCGTCACCCTTGGCGATGTCCTTGCGGACGATGGCTTCCTTGCGCTGAGCCAGCTCGAGCATTTTCTTCTCGATCTTGGGGAAGTCCTCGGCTGTGAGCTTGTTTTCACCGGGGTCGATATCGTAGTAGAAACCGTTCTCAATGGCCGGGCCGATGCCGAACTTCACGCCGGGATAGAGCTCCTGGAGAGCCTCGGCGAGGAGGTGGGCCGACGAGTGCCAGAAAGCGTGCTTGCCTTCGGGGTCATCCCATTTGAACAGTTGGATTTTGGCGTCAGAGTCGATGGGGCGCGAGAGGTCCCATTCCTGGTCATTGACCGAGGCAGCGAGCACGTCCTGCGCGAGGCGGGGGCTGATTGACTCGGCAATCTGAAGCGGCGTGGTGCCGTTTTCGAACTCCTTGACGGAGTTGTCGGGGAAAGTGATTTTGATCATTAGTAAATGGTTGTTTTACAGCAAATCGCCGCTTACGAGCGCGGCAATCAAACAAAATATCGCACAAAGATACGCAAATTTCCGGTAAGTAGCAAAAATTTAGGCGATTATTGGTTCCACTGGCGCGGAAATGGTGTGGAAACGGCGCGGGAAAGAGTTGGAAGCGGTGCGGAACCAATGCCGATGAGCGGGTTACAGCGACATTTCAGGCAGGCGGAAACACGCGCCGGATGGCCGAAACAGCCCGGTTTGTGGTAAATTTTTCTACACTTCAGAGCACAGATTTTTTTGGTCAATCGGTTGAAAGTCCGTAAATTTGCAATTGCCAACAAACACAGGCCGCCCAAGCGCGAGAAGCGCCCCGCCGGACACCGGTCGGCACACGAGCATAACCATATGAACGCAGAAACCTACGAGCAGATAATCGCATTCCTGCGGGATGTCACCACCGACAGCCCCTGGCAGGGCCATGTCTACGCCGTGGGCGGATGCTGCCGCGATCTGCTGATGGGCCGCGAGATCAACGACATAGACCTGGCTGTGGACCTTCCCAACGGCGGAGTGAAACTGGCACTGTGGCTTGACGAACAAGGCCTCACCGAGGGATACCCCACCCTCTTCGAGCGCTACGGCACTGCGCGGCTCAGACTGCGCGACTATCCCGACTACGAGATAGAGATGGTGCAGACACGGCGCGCAAAGTACACCGAGGAGAGCATAGAGAACGGCCCGGAGGCTGTGTTCGGCACCGTGGCCGACGATGCCATGCGCCGCGACCTCACCGTCAACTCGCTGTTCTACGACATCACCCGCGGCGAGATGCTCGACATCACCGGCCACGGCATTGACGACATCAGAAACAAGCGCCTCGCCACTCCCATGAGCGCCGACGATACCTTTGCCGACGACCCGGTGAGGATGCTGCGCGTGGTGCGCATGGCGGCGGCGTTCGGCTGGGACATTCCCAAGGAGCTCAACGACGCCATCAGCGAAAACGCCGAGTTGCTGAAAACCGTCCACGTGGAGCGTAGCCGAGCAGAATTCGAGAAAATGATCACCGGACCGGCACCCATGAAGGCCCTGCGCGCCATGCGCCATTCCGGCCTGCTCCGCGCCCTGTCGTCGGAGCTGGAGAGGCTCACATTCAGGACCGTGGCCCGCCGGCTGAACATATCGCAGAAAGGCACGAGCACGCCCTGGCACCGCGCCGAGGACGCCTTGCAGAAGGGTGCGCCGATTGGTCAGCCCGAAGTGGCCTGGGCGGTGCTGCTCACCCAGCTGTTCTGGGAAGAGGAAGCCACCAGGGCATTGAAAAAAGACAAGCCTGAAAAGAAGGAGAAAAAAGCGAAGGAAGAGCCGAAAACCGGCGCTCGCGGCCGTCGTCGCAAACCCTTCCGCGAACTGCCCGTGTACGAGCGCATCCTGCGCCGTCTGCACCATCACTCCAAGTTCATAAACGCAGTGGGGATGCTGGTGGAGAACGCACGCCTGGCCGAAAGGCTCAGCCGCGGCGACAAGCGCAGCAACAAACGCCGCAATAGGCTGATACGCAGCATATGCGCCAACGACGACCGGCGCGCCATGCTCAGGACATTCCTGCCGATGGTGCCCGTGCTGGACACCAACATCACTGCCGCCGCCACCGAGGCCGCCATCGCCGCCCTGGACCGTTCGGAAGACCGTCCGGAAAGCCCGACTACGGAAGCAACGACCGCGGCCGATGTTGCAAACGAGGGGAAAAAGTGCTAACTTTGGGCCTCCGAAACAGAAACAACCCCACACTATGGCTGTAATACTTAACATAGAGACATCCGGCAAATGCTGCTCCGCAGCACTCACCGCCGAAGGCATGATACTGGCCCACCGCGAGGACTTCGAGGGCCGCAACCATGCCGCCAAGCTCAGCGGATTCATTAAGCACTGCCTTGACTTCGCCGCCGACAAGGAGATAAAACTCGAAGCCGTGGCCGTATCGATGGGCCCGGGCAGCTACACAGGCCTGCGCATAGGTCTGAGCGAGGCCAAAGGACTCTGCTACGCCCTCGGCATTCCCCTGATAGGAGTGGACACGCTCAAGCTGCTTGCCACCAGAGTGATGTTCAGCACCGACGATGTCGACCCCGAGTCTATTCTGGTGCCGATGGTCGATGCGCGCCGCATGGAGGTGTACACCGCCGCCTACGACTTCGGACTGAACGAGATGATGCCTGAACAGCCCCTGATACTCGAGGCCGACAGCTATGCCGACCTGCTGGCCACCGGCCGTCCGGTGCTGTTCTTCGGCGACGGCTCAGACAAGGCCAAGGAGCTGATCAAGGCCGACAATGCCGTGTTTGTGCCCGGTGTCGACCCTCTGGCTGTCGACATGGTGGCCCTCGCCGAACTGGCCTACGCGCGGCAGGATTTTGCCGATCTGGCATACAGCGTCCCCAACTACATCAAGAGCTTCCAGGCAGGCAAGCCCCACGTGAAGGGCCTCTGCTGACACTGCAACACGACATAACGACGGCGCGCCGCCTGACTGCATGGGTCAGGCGGCGCGCGTCAATTATACGTTATAGCCAATCAGCGCAGACGGCGCAGGACAGAGGTAAAGATCCGGCGACCGAGATACGACAGCAGGGCCGCCACACGGTTTTTGGGACGCGACTGCCGGTTGGCCACAACACGGCGGCGGTGCGAGCACACGGTCTCCCATGCATGCCGGCTCATGTCCTCGCTTTCCGCACACGACAGTGCGGTGCATGCGGCAGCAAAAAGACGGTCGGCGGCGGCACTCTCCAGAGCCCAGCCGCGTCCCTTGCTCCACTCCACTATCCGCTCAGCCACCGGCAGCACATCGGTGTGAGCCGCGCCGCCGGAAAGCATGAACCCGTGGGGATTAAGCCGATAGAAATAGGTTACGGCATCGACCGCGCACACCGTGCCGGCGGCCTGGTACACACGGTAAAAAATGTCCAGGTCCTCGTAGCGGGTGCCCTCGCGGAAACGCAGGTTGGAGAAAATGCGGCGCGACACCAGTTTGCCGGCCATGCAGTTGTCAGTGCCGGGACGCTGCAGCAGACAGTCGGCCGTATAGACATCTGCCGGAACAACGTTGCCGCCGAGCGAACCGGCGCCGAGACACTCGGCATAGTGAGTGTAGCGCGGAGCCACCACATCGCAATGCGACTCATCGGCGGCCCGGCAGAGAGTTGCCAGAGCCTCGGTCCACAGCGCGTCGTCGCTGTCGACTATCATCACCCAGGGCGCGGAGGCGGCATCAAGGCCGGCATTTATCGCCGACGACACGCCGCCGTTGGCCTTGTGGATGACGGTGACGCGGGAGTCGCCCGCGGCATATTCATCGCAGATGGCAGGCGAGGCATCGGTGCTTCCGTCGTCAACGAGCACCACCTGACTGAGACAGCGCGACTGCGCCAACACGCTGTCGACGCATTGGCGCAGGTACGCGCTGTTGTTGTATACAGGAATTACTACGCTGACCATCTGTCAGTTGCACGGTGATTACTTAACCGAGACCTTGACCGAGGGAGCCGACTCGGCGTTGACACGGTTGAGGGCGGTGACATAGTAGTCGCCGGCGCCCTTCAGAGCCACCTCATTGGCGGGAGTAACGGCAACGATGGCCTTGGAATCGTTGAAGTTGGGCTTCTTGGTGCCGCGGGGGAAACGGTAAACCACATAGCGGACGGCGTCGTTGACTGAGCCGGCGGTCTTGGCGGCGTTCCATGCGATCTTTGAGCCAGACTTGGCGAGACCGGTGGGAGCAGCGGGCTTCTCGGACTTGATCCAGGGATATTCGGGCACCAGTGCGATGGTGCTCTGAAGGTCGGCCTTGAGCGAGTCGGCCACACCGCCCACGTTCTTTGTGATGGAGTAGCCGGGCCACCAGCAGTTGCCCTGCACATTCTCGAGGTCGCGGGAGAGCTGCACCTTGTGGCGGAGCTGGGTCTTCTCCTTTGAGGGAGCGAGGTCGGGGTGCTTCATCATGTTGTTCACGTCCTGGCCGTAGTACATGTGGCGGCCGTAGGCGTTGCGGTTCCACCAGTTTGCGAGTTCGAGGGTAGAAGCCTTCTTGTGCTCGAGCTCCCAGTAGAGCTGGGGCAGGTTGTAATCAATCCAGCCCTTCTGTGCCCAGAGGAGAACGTCGGCATAGAGAGCGTCGTAGTTCTGCAGACCGTTTGTCTGGCTGCCTCGGGGATCGGTGCTCTTGTTGCGCCAGATGCCGAAGGGGCTTACGCCGAAGCGCACCCAGGGCTTCTTTGAAGATGCGATGTTGTTGTGGATGCCCTCGATGAGGAGGTCCACGTTCTTACGGCGCCAGTCGTCGCGCTTCATGCCCTTGCCGTACTTGGCATAGGAGAGCGAGTCGGGGAAGTCGACGCCTTTGGCGGGATAGGGGTAGAAGTAGTCGTCGAAATGGATGCCGTCCACATCGTAGCGGTTCACGATGTCCATGACCACATCCTCGATGAACTTGCGGTTTTCGGGCAGACCCGGATCGAAGTACATCTTGTTGTCGCCCTTGTAGACAACGAAGCGCTGGGGCTCCTTATAATAAATGTGGCCGGGGGCGAGTTTCTCCTTGGGGCTGGTGGTCACGCGGTATGGGTTGAGCCATGCATGGAGCTCCATGCCGCGCTTGTGGGTCTCGTCGATCATGAACTGCAGGGGATCCCAGTAGGGATTCGGAGCCTTGCCCTCCTTGGTGAGGAAACGGCTCCAGGGCTCGAGCTTGCTGGGATAGAAAGCGTCGGCGCTGGGGCGCACCTGGAAGAGGACGGCGTTGACACCGGCGGCCTGGAGTTTGTCGAGCTGGTCCACGAGGTATTCCTGGAGCTCGGCGGTGCCCTTTTCGGCGTACTGGGGCTGGTAGACAGTGTGCATCCAGGCGCCGCGGAACTCGCGCTTGGGATTAGCGGCAAAAGCATTGCCGGCCATGAGCGATACAGCCATGGCGGCGGCAGCGATACGTAATAAGGACTTCATTTGAAAAGTTTAAGGTTACTATGTAGGTAAAAAAAGGATTCGGAAACGGAAAAACATCCGCGGCCCGGCATGGTTTCCGATACCGTCCATGCCATGGTCGCGGAATGTTGAGCTTTTGTTATTCCTCGGCGGCTTCAACCTCGCTCTCTTCCACCTCGGCGGAAGGCTGCACGTTGGGGAGTTCGAGACCGAGTTTCATCTTGCGGTCAACCACCTTCAGCACAAGGCCGAGGATGAGGGCCGCAACGCCGAGACAGGCCAGCATTATGAGCGGCCACTCGTAGTTATAGTTGATTGCGGCCTGCTCCGGGGTCATCAGACCCTGGGCCACCTGCTGGTTGATGTCCTGGTTGGTGGCATCGAGCACCTTGCCGATGAGCATGGGGAAGAGCCACAGGCCTATGTTCTGAATCCAGAAGATGAGCGCGTAGGCCGAGCCGATGATCTTTGAATCGACAAGCTTGGGAACGCTGGGCCAGAGCGATGCGGGAACCAGCGAGAAGGAGGCGCCGAGCACCAGGATGGTGAGATAGGCCACGCAGATGCCGCCCACGTTGTTGCCCTTGAACATGGGCAGGATGAAGGCGAAGGTGAGGTGGCAGGCAATGAGCAGCAGCGAGCCGAGCACCAGCATCGAGGCGGCCTTGCCCTTGTAATCAACATACTTGCCGAGGATGGGAGTGATGCCTACGGCAAGCAGGGGGAACACGGCGAAGATGGCGGCGGCCGACTGGCGCTGGTAGCCCATGTAGCAGTAGGAGACGAGGGCCACGATAGCCACGGCGAGCATCACGGCGCGCACGCCCTTGTTCTTGGCGAAGTTGCTGGCGAACGAGGCGGCGGCGATGACGAGCATCACTACGTACTGGATCACGGTCACGGTGTCCGAAGCCCAGAAGGAGTCGGCGGCTGGTTCAACGAACTCGATGTTGCACTGCAGCATGTTGACGGCGTACTTCTGGAAGGGGAAGATGGCCGAATAATAGAGCACGCAGAGCAGAGCCACAACCCAGAATCCCATGCTGGTGAGGATCTTGCCCAGGTCGCTGAGGCGGAAGGGATCGTCCTTCTCCTCCTCGGCGTGTGTCTGCTGGTCAAGGGTGCGGTCCATGAAGAAGTATACGATGAACATGATGAGCGCTATCATGAGGAGAACAACGCCGAAGGCCACAGAGCGGCTCACATCGACGGTGCCGCCGAGGGTTGCGAACATGGGCGAGAAAATCATACAGGTGGCAACGCCGAGGCGGGCGAGAGCCATCTCCGAGCCCATGGCCAGCGCCATCTCACGGCCCTTGAACCACTTGACAATGCCGCGGCTCACGGTGATACCGGCCATCTCCACACCGCAACCGAAGATCATGAAGCCCACGGCCGAGAACTTGGCCGAGGCGGGCATGCCCTGGTAGAACGGCGAGATGCCGAGCTCGTCAAAGACGGGGATGTAGTTGAGGTGGTTGTTGAACCATGTCTCGAGCGATGAGCCCAGGAACATGTCGGTGAGCGCGTACCAGTTGATGGTGGCGCCCACAAGCATCACCGCACCCGAGAGGACAGCGGTGAAGCGCACGCCCATCTTGTCGAGGATGATGCCGGCGAAGATGAGGAAGAAGATGAACACATTCAGGAAGGTCTCGGAGCCCTGCATGGTTCCGAAAGCCGTGGAGTCCCATCCGCGGGTGTCCTGCAGAAGGTTCTTGATGGGCGACAGGATGTCCATAAAGATGTATGAACAGAACATGCCGAGGGCCAGGAGGCCGAGGGCAGTCCATCTGGCCCATGCTTTGTCGTTAAGATACTGGCCCCTGGGGGCCGCTGCTGATGTTGCCATAATGAGATGTTATGTGATGATTGATTGGATATCAACGGGATGCGCGTGATGGGCGCGTCAAAGTCCGGGCACACGCCACTGCAAGCAAAAGAGGCCGAAACCGTGTGCCTCAGACAAGGGGCAGACCGAATCGACAAAAGTTTTTGCAAATTTAAAACTAATTTTTTAATTTGCGTAACTTTTTGCACAGTAGTTCGCACAAAGTGCCGGCATAAGCGTTGTTTTAATAAATAGCGCACTTTCAGAACATTCATCATAGACAAGACTCATAATCACATGACAGACAGCGACAAAAACATCATATCGCGCCGCAGGCCCTACACATTCGACCGCGTGGTGCGCATGGTCATAGCCATCGCGCTGGCCGCCGGCGCCATCTGGCTGGTGGACCGACTCCACGCCGTGCTCCTTCCCTTCCTGGTGGCATGGCTTGTGGCTTACATTCTGGAGCCGTTCGTGCAGTACAACAAGCGGATATTCCATCTGAAAGGCCGGTTTGTGGCCATCATGCTCACCCTGCTCGAGGCAGCAGTGCTGCTCACGGCGCTCGGGTTCATTTTCGTGCCTTCGATAATCGACGAGGTACACCAGATGGCCGGGATAATAAAGCACTATGCCTCCAACGGCGCCAGCATACCCTTCATTCCCGACAATATCCACGAGTTCCTGCGCGAGAACATCGACTTCAACGCCATCGCCGACAGCCTCACCAAGCAGGACATTCGCTCCATTGCCAACTGGGCGCTGAAAGCTTTGGGCAATTCCATCACGTTCATCCTGGGGCTGGTGTCGTGGCTGATCGTCATCCTGTATGTGATATTCATCATGCTTGACTACGACAAGCTCATCCGTGGCTTCCGCAACCTGGTTCCCCCGCGTTACCGCCAGCTGGTGTACGGCATCGGCCACGACGTGCAGTTCTCCATGAACCACTATTTCCGCGGCCAGTCGCTGGTATCGCTCTGTGTGGGCATCATCTTCGCCATCGGATTCTACATCATCGGCCTGCCGCTGGGCATAGTGTTAGGCCTGTTCATCGGTCTTCTGAACATGGTGCCGTATCTGCAACTCATCTCGCTGATACCCTGCACTCTGCTGTGCGTAGTGTCGGCAGTGGACGGCGGCGAGTCGTTCTGGACTCTGTGGGTGGAGTGCATGCTCCTCTACATAGTGTGCCAGGCCATCCAGGACCTTTTCCTCACGCCTAAGATCATGGGCAAATATATGGGCCTCAACCCCGCCATCATCCTGTTGTCGCTGTCCATCTGGGGCAGCCTGCTGGGGCTCATCGGCCTGATCATAGCCCTTCCGCTCACCACCCTGCTGCTGAGCTACTACAACCGCTACATAATAATGGGCGGCGGCAACGGTGGCAACATCGACGGCTACCGTGCCAACGCCTCACGCGCCATAACCGACATAACAGAGACCAAGTTGCCCTGACCCATCCGCTCCCCATCACAGATAGATATTGGAGGTGTCAGTTTATGTCTTTGACGAGGTCGAGGGCACGGTCATAATCGTCGGCATAGACTATGATGCCCACACCGCCGAGCGATTCGGTGGGCACGCCCACCACGCCCGGCCACACCGAGCCGCCGTCGAGCTGGCAGGGTATGCCTTCGTCGCGAAGTTTGGTCAGCGCGAGGTTTGCTGCGAACGAGCTTTCGAACACTTTGAGGCGCACTGTCTGGCGCGAATCGGAGGAGTTTGAGGACATAATCAGGATTTTTAGAAGTAAGCTATTAGACTAAATCTATATGATTCACAGAATTGGTTAATGTTTGATGCCGCGACGATCCAGAGCCTGGCGGTAGCGGTCGGCATTTGCACGGTGAGTGGCAAAATCTACGGCAAAGTCGTGCCGGCCGCCGAAATCGGCCTTGGCACACATATAGATATACGGGTGGGGCTTGGCATTGAGAACAGCGTCGATGGTGGCCTTTTCGGGAATGCGGATGGGGCCCGGCGGCAGTCCCGGATGCACATAAGTGTTGTAAGGCGAAGGATTGCCAAGCATGGCGCCGCCTATGCGTCGCAGGGCAAAGTTGCCCTCGGCAAACTTGACAGTGGGATCGGCCTGGAGCTTCATCCCCTTTTCGAGACGATTCAGGTACAGGCGAGCCACCATGCCGCGCTCTTCGGCATTGGCGGTCTCCTCCTCTACAATCGAGGCGAGAGTGGCAACCTGCACCGGGGTGAGCCCCAGTTTCTCAGCCTTGGCCTTACGTTCGGCTGTCCAGAACTTGCGTTGGTAGGAAAGAAGCGTATTCACCACCTTCGAGGCGGAATCAGTCCAGAAGAATTCGTAAGAGTCAGGCACAAACGCGGCCGGGAACTGCTCGGATTTGAAGTCTTCGGCCGGCAGCAGGGAGTCAGCCGCAGCGAGGAAGTCGGCCGGCGTGAAAGCCATGCGCGCGGCGATGCGGTCGGCAAGGTCGGACATGAGCCTGACATTGTTGAACGTGACACGCACGGGCGACTGGCGGCCGGCATCCATCTGACGGGCGGTGCGATAGGCGCGCGTGCCGTCCTTGACCAGATAGCTGCCGCGAGCCTTGGCCGGGTCGCCTCCCATCAGGGCCCACATGGTCATCACCTTGCGGCCGTAAGCGGGCCCCACAGCTTTCATCACCGAGTCGGCAACGGCCTCAGTTGAGGCGTTGGCAGGGATGAAAATGCGCACATCCTTGCCGCTGTAAGAGCTCATTGCCGTCCAGCCGAGCCAGGCGGCCGCAGCCAGCAAAACGGCGACAACTGCGCCCGCCACAATGAGGACGAGGCGCGAGCGTGAGAGTTTTTTGGGGTTATGATGGGGTGTTGATGTCATGATGCATGAGAATTGAGATACAAAAGTAATATATTTCGCTCAGATTTTTGTAATTTTGCACATTGATTTAACACAACCGGAAAAGACCACAAAAACATAAAACAGTATGCCGGAAAGCAAAGGCTCCGGCACAAAGAAAAAGCAACGATGGAACCGAACATTCAGAACCCCATGCGCCCGCGGCGTGACGACAAAGACAGAGAATTCGTCCCTCATCAGAGCTCGGCCGACGACACCAAGCGCAAGCTGCTGCTGGTGATAGCCGGACTGCTTGTGGTGATTATCGGCATAGGAGTATGGTTCGCCATCTCCACCGCCTCGAAGAACGAGGCCGTAGAGGCCGAACGCAAAGCACGCGAGGCTGCCGAGCTGACCCTGCAGCAGGACCTTGCAAACAGCGAGTTCGACGGCCTGGAACAGGAATTTGCCAGCATAGAGAATCCGCGCAACATGATAGCCACCGACTCGGTGAAGCTGCGTCTGACCGAGAAATACGAGGCCGCACGCCTCGAGGTGGAGAAGCTGCAGCGCGAGTTGAAGAACACCAAGACCAAGACCGCCAAGGAGATAGAAGACCTGCGCGGCCAGATCGCCACTCTGCGCGCCCTGCTCAAGCACTACATCGAGGAGATTGACCGCCTCAACAAGGAAAACCAGGCCCTGCGCACCGAAAACGCCGAAGTGAAGGAGCGCAACGCACAGCTCACCAGCCAGGTGCAGGAAACATCGCGCCAGAACAAGCAGCTCAACGAGCGCATGGTGCTCGCCGAAAAGCTCAACGTCACCGGCCTTTCGCTCCAGGCTCTCAACTCAAAGGGCCGCACCGAGAAAAAGGTGAAGAAAGCCAAGCAGCTGATGGCCACATTCACCATTCCGCAGAACAATTCCACGCCTCCCGGCGAAAAGACCATCTATCTGCGCATCACCACCCCGGAAGGCCAGATGCTGGAAGGCGGCGGCTCGTTCCGGTTCGAGGGCGCCTCGCTCGGATGCTCCGCCAAGAAGACCATAGAATACGGCGGCCAGGAGATAGGCGGCATACACATATATTATGA